>DAOVVQ010000083.1 GCA_030637065.1 Planctomycetota bacterium | reverse complement strand
CACCTTCGCCAAGGCTACGGCGAGACAGGTTGGCGGATGCTGTTTTATGCTGGATTCCCGCCTTCGCGGGAATGACAAAGCGCATCCAGCACTCGGCTAAAGTATTACACTCTTCGTTACTTTCCTGGATTCCTGCTTTCCCGGCTGCGACTCGCTCCGCCGCGGCGAGCGCGGGAATGACAATGGTCGCCGGTGTGCATGCGCCCATCGGTTTGCTGCGCAAACACGCTGCCACCCAATATGTGAGCGAATGCACCGTGGCTGCGACCATCGGTTTGGCTTCGCCAAACGCGCTGCCACCCAATTGAGGAGCGAATACACAGTGACCGCATGGGTAACAAGTTACCCATCCTACGGAGCTATGCTGATTTGTGGTCGAGGAAGCCTTCGAGTTTTCGCGATCTTACGGGGTGCTGGAGCTTGCGTATTGCCTTGGCCTCGACCTGGCGGACTCGCTCTCGCGTTACTTTGAATATCCGTCCGACCTCTTCCAGCGTGTAGGTGTAGCCGTCGCCGATTCCGTATCGCAACTTGATGATCTCGCGTTCGCGATATGTCAGGGTCTTTAGGACGTGGTCGATCCTGTCCTTTAGCATCTCCTGCGTTGCCGACTTAACCGGCGAATCGACGCTGTCATCTTCGATAAAGTCGCCGAAATAGCTGTCCTCGCTCTCGCCGATAGGCCGGTCGAGGCTGAAGGGGTGCTTGGATATTTTCAGGACCCGCCGCGTCTCGGAGACACTCATCTCGGCTTCCTTGGCGATCTCCTCCATCGTGGCCTCGCGGCCTAATTCCTGGAGGAGGTTCTTGCTGACGGTACGTAGCTTGCTCATCGTCTCGATCATGTGAACGGGGATACGAATCGTCCTGGCATGATCGGCGATCGACCGCGTTATCGCCTGGCGGATCCACCACGTGGCATAAGTGCTGAACTTGTAGCCGCGGCGGTACTCATACTTGTCGACGGCACGCATCAGGCCGGTATTGCCTTCCTGGATAATATCGAGAAAACTGAGACCGCGGTTGCGATACTTCTTGGCGATCGAAACCACCAGCCGCAGATTGCCGCCTGAAAGCTGCCGCTTGGCCTCTTCGTACTGCATGAAAACCGACTCGATCGTACGCAGACGCTTATCGAGCTGCTTGGGCGTTTCGAGAACCAGGTCCTGTAAGCCCAGCAGTTCCTGCTTCATCGCCGCGATATCTTCCTCTATAAAATCGCGATTGGGACCGTCGGCGATCACACGTTCCAACTGGTGCATTTTCTGCCGAATACCCTGGAGCTTCTTCATCGTCGGCTGGATGCGGCTTGTCCGAAGGCTAAGCTCCTCCAAAAGCGTCGCGACTTTACGCCGGTTACGGTGGATCTGCTTGACATCCTTCTTAACGTCGTCAATACTCGACACCTCGATCGACTTTTGAAACATATCGCTGTTGCGGTCGAGAAGCACGTTCGCCGTCGAGATATTACCTTCCATACGCAATTTCACCACCGGACGAATAAGGTTCTCGGCGGTGCTCATCTTCATCGTACGGTCGAAAGGAAGGCTGCCCTCGTGAACCTGCTGGAGTATCTCAAGGGCGTTTCGGGCGCAGTAGTCATTCTCAAGGACTTTCCGCCGGAAAGCCAGACGGGTCAACTCGATCTTACGCGCGAGGTTGATCTCTTCCTCCCTGGTAAGCAGCGGTATCTCGCCCATCTGCGTAAGATACATCCGCACCGGGTCGTCAATTCGCTTGGCGTCACCTTCCACGAGCTGACGTTCGAGGACCTTGTCGGCCTTGGCATCGGCCTTTCCACCGCCGGCCTTATCGCCTTCACCGAACTCCTGGGCCTCGAGCTTGGCGACGTCGGCCTCATCGAGGATACGGATACCCATCTCGTCGAACGTCATCAGCAGGCTGTCAAGACGGTTCGGCGAAATTGCCTCGTCAGGCAGCTCGTCATTCATCTGCTCGTAGGTTATATAGCCCTTTTTCTTGCCCTTCTCGATGATCGCTGTGATCATCTTCTCGGCAATCTCAGCGCGAAAAGCAGCCTCTTTGCTCTTGTCTACCGGGTCGACCTTTATCTCTTCGCCGTCGGCGACTTTGGCTTTGGC
Organism: Planctomycetota bacterium; assembly: GCA_030637065.1. Classification (GTDB taxonomy): domain Bacteria; phylum Planctomycetota; class Phycisphaerae; order Sedimentisphaerales; family Anaerohalosphaeraceae; genus DAOVVQ01. Next base: position 11,016 of record DAOVVQ010000083.1, on the reverse strand, counting down.
CCCGGCGGGAACTTCCAACTCGGCCGCCTTCTTCGGATCGACTTGCTTCTTGTCAGACTTTTCAGGACTCTTATCCGAACTGATTTTTTTTGTCTTTTTCTTAGTTACCATCTCTCGCCTTCACAATTCTTACTTCTCAATAAATCGATTAATACGGATAAATCCGAACCGTCAACCTCGCTATCGCCCGGGCTGGGGCTAATCGGGATCGCCCATCGCGATCTTTTACGCGGATGCCAACCAGTTAACCCGAACCGATACCTCAAAAGTTCCTCATTCCTGCATTACGCTTATTATCGCCGCCTGTTCTGCTTATCATTTCACCAATTTTACGCAGAGCCTCGGTGTTTTCGTCGGTCAGGTCGCCGCTCTTTAGCTGCTCGCGATTCGCCGCCGCACGACAGCCGTCTATCACATCCAGCGCATCGCAAAGCCGCTGGCGGTAATTACCCTTTTTTTCGCCCTCTTCGGCAAGCTCAACTACCGCACTGCCGGCCTCGACGGACTCGACTCCGGCAAGTATCTCGCCGACCGCCGGCGAGCCGTCGCCTGCGCACAGGCGGAATACTGACTCTGCGATCTCACGCAGTACACCGCCGCCGAATGCATCAGGGCCGATCCTGCCGGCAACCTCGCCAAAAAGACCCGGCTCATTCAGCAGCACCTCCAGAACGTCCCGCTTAGCCATGGCGTGGAGGCCCTGGCCGAAATCGACACTGACGACCTGCTGATTCTTCACTGCGAAACTCGAATTCCTCTCCATCCGGCCGGCGACCCTGGCAAGATAATCGCGGGTCTCGCCTTCACTGAGCCCGGTTATCCGCGAGAGCTTCTGGCCGATGAGCCCGTCTGAGATCGGGTCGAACCTGCCGCTCTGCATCGCACGTGCGACCGTACGAAGATATTCCTCAATGAGCCCGCGCCGGTCGGTCAGATTGCCGCTGTCCTGGAAACCGTCGACCAGACGCTGCCATTTAAACTCCATCACATCAACTGCGTTGGCGACGACTTCTCTAAAGGCATCGGCACCCGAGCCAAGCAAAAAATCACAGGGATCCTGACCCTGCGGCAAAAAACCCAGCTTCATATCGATCCGCTCGCCGAGACAAACCTCCAAGGCACGGTTGGCCGCCTCGACACCGGCAATATCGCTGTCAAAGACCAGCACTATCTGCTTGCCGTATCGCCGCAGGCACCTTGCATGGCCGGCGGTAAAACTCGTCCCAAGGGTCGCGACCGCATTGCAGCACCCGAACTGGTGAGCCATGATCACATCGGTGTACCCTTCGACCACGACGGCTGTCCCGCTTGAGACTATTTCGCGACGGGCCGCTTCAAGACCATATAAACAGTTACTTTTGTCAAACAGCACCGTCGCAGGCGAATTCATATACTTTGCCGGGTCGTCACCTAACGTCCTGCCGCCAAAACCGACGATCCGCCCGCCGACATCCGCAATCGGAAACATCAGGCGGTTACGAAATTTATCATAGACCCCGCCGCTGTCTCTGGCGACGACAAAGCCGCCCGCTAACAACTCGTGCTCGGCGATCTTCGCTTTGCCAGCGGCCTTAAGCAGTCCGTCCCACCCTTCAGGTGCAAAACCGATACCCCAGGTCTTGACCGACTCGCCGCTGATCTGACGGCTGTCAACATACTTACGCGCTGAGGCGCCAACCTGTTCGTCATTGAGGTTCCACTTCAAATACTTGACGACCCAGTCGTTAATCCGCGACAGGCGGGTCGGATCGATATCGGCAACCTCGCCGTCATAGTCCTCGTGGGCGTCTGGGCCCATATTGCCGCTTCTGCGACGCGATGGCGACCATTCGGGCAGCTTTATCCCCGCCCGACCGGCCAGACGCTCGACCGCCGCCGGAAAACTCAGATTCTCACGAAGCTGAATAAACTTAAACGCATCCCCGCCGGCACCGCACGCAAAGCACTTGAAAATCTGTTTGGTCGGGTTGACGTACATACTCGGGCGGTGGTCCTGATGAAACGGACAAATGCCGACATACTCCCTGCCCTTTTTATCAAGGCTAAGGTGCTCGGATATTACATCCACTATGTCCGTACTCTGCTGGACCTGGGCGACTATGTTTCTGTCAAATCCGGCCACACCCGCTCCGAGAATCTTCAAATTAGATTATTTTGCATTAATACTGGACGAAGTGAGATCCGCGCGAGGCGGATTCCCGTGGCGCCGAACCCACCTTAGCACCCCAAAATTTACAACTTTACCAACAAACAATCCTGACAATCCTCTCCCACGCCCAAAACAGCGCCTTGGCGTGCTGGACAGACTCTCCGTTCAATAAAGTATAGCTCCAACCGGCAAAAAGTCAAGTCGGCCCACAAAAAACCCCTTGCAATACTGAAAACGGCTGTTTATGCCATAGAGGGACACCTGGTATAATAGGACACTGGAGGTTTGAGAATAGTGGTAAACACTTACTGGCACAGGCCGTTGAGGACGGTTATGGTTACCTCAGCCAGATTTTCGACGACGACGTCGGCGTAAGAGGTCAGTTGGTCGGCTGGGTATGTATTGGCAACCGCTACGCAGGGCATTGATGCTGCTGAGGCGGCCTGGAGGCCCCAGTGGCTGTCTTCTATCACGACGCACTGGCTCGGAAGGATTGGCTCACGGGATGGTTTTTGCTCATTCATTCGCTGGACGGCCAGGACGAAGCCCTCCGGGTCCGGCTTGCCCCTGCTTACGTGGTCGGCGGCTACGATCACCTCGAAGGCATCTTTCAGGTCCGTGCCGCCAAGCATCTGCTCGATATCCGACAGCAATGCCCCGGAACAGACCGCCATGGGGATGCCGTTTTCTGCCAGCATTCGGATGAATTCCGGCACGCCTTGTATGATCGCGCTGTCACTTGCGGCTAAATCGTCGAAAAACTCGCTCTTTTGCCGGATGAGTTTGTCAATCTGATCGGCGGTGAGATCCAGGGCAAAATCGCCGCTGACGGCATGGAGGCACTCGATGTCGTTATAGCCTAAGTAATCCGAGTAATATTTGTCGCGGGGTATCTCGACGCCCAGGGGTTTTAGGGCCATGTTGAACGTCTTGAAGTGCAACGGCTCGGAATCGGCGATCACGCCGTCAAAATCGAATATTACCGCCTTCAACATAATAGTTTCCCGTCTATTTTCCGCTGTCCGGTCCTGCTGTCGCCCTGCTGGGCAGATACCGCTACATGCCGGGCCATTATTGTCACAATGCGCGGTTTGTCAATGCTAATGCGATCCGCCGCACTCAGGCCACGTGCTCTCAAAAAACTCCGCTGGCGCATTCTCAATTCGCTATTCAACGTTCAAATCAGCCGCATAGCGCGTCCGTAGAATGCTTTGGTTATCATGGCTCAATATTGCCGTCAGGAGTCTTCCGTATCAAGAGGCGTGAACCTTCGATATCGATTACTGCACGCGTAGATTGCAAGAAATCCATTCCAAGAAGTCCGCAGAACGCATTCGGATCACCACTTGGCATCTCCGCTATGAGCAGAGTCTTCAGAACAAAGCGGTGATGTGCAATCGTGCAGGAAACGTCATGCACGTGAGTAAGACTGACCGGTTCGTGTTTAATTACTATCTGTATGGAACCTCTCGAACATATGGGAGGAAGCTCAAGACCTCCTGCCATTTCTGCGCTAAGAAGAGAGCGATTTGCTCCCGTATCCACTACGAATGGTATGGCAGTATCTGCGATTTCGACAATTACTGTAGGAAGTCCAAATTCAGAGAAAGAAAGCGGAAGTTCACAATCATTTGGCTCTTTGTCTCTTCTACATGAAGTGCAAAAAAAACAGGAAAACGCCAATACACTCAGGCATATGTGAATCGCTTTTTTCATAGGAACTTCTGTTTGTTTTCTTTCCTTACAAAGATAAAAAGATTCTAGACGGCCCAGTGCGGTTTGTCAATGGCGGTTATCAGGGCAGCACGGGTTTCTCGGGGGCATCGTAAAGCTGCTTTAGCCGTGTAAGTTCCCTCTTGAGCTGCTGGACCTTGCCTGCGTATTCGGGATTTTCGTATTCGCTGTTCATCTCGTAAGGATCGTTTTGGCGGTCGTAAAGCTCCCACTCGTCCAGGTCGGTAAAGTGTATCAGTTTGTATCTGTCGGTTGAGACGCCCTCATGGGCCTCGACCGAGTGGCCGTTTTCGCCGTAATACTGGTAATAAAGGCTCTTTCGCCAGGGCGGCCTTTCGTCCTTCATCAGCGGCACGAGAGAGACCCCCTGCATATCCGACGGGATCTTGACGCCGGCGATATCGAGAAATGTTTCCGCAAAGTCAAGGTTCTGGACAAGTTTGCTCGTGCTGGTGCCGGATTTAATAACCCTGGGCCACCTGGCAAGCAGCGGCATCTTGTAAGATTCCTCGTACATGAACCGCTTATCGAACCAGCCGTGCTCGCCGAGATAAAAGCCCTGATCCGAGGAATACATGACAACCGTGTCTTTGCTGAGGCCCGAGTCGTCGAGATAGTCCAGAACCCGCCCGATATTTTCGTCCACCGACCGCACGCACCGCAGATAATCCTTCATATAACGCTGATATTTCCACCGGACCAGGTCGTCGCCTTCGAGATTTGCATTGCGGAAGGCCTCATTTTTGGGCTCGTATGCGGCATTCCATACCGCTGCCTGCTCCGGCGTCAAATTCGTCGGGGGATTGAGCTTGAGGTCGTTGTCGTTCATGTGCGTCGCTATCTCCATCGCCTGAGTCTTGGCAGCCGTCCCTCGTCCGCTGTAATCGTCGAAGAGATTGCCGGGCTCCGGGAGCGTGATATCGTCGAAGAGCGTAAGATGCTTGAGATTCGGCTCGAACCTGCGATGCGGCGCCTTGTATTGCAGCATCATCATAAACGGCTTATCCTTGTCGCGTTTGTCTTTGAGCCAGCTCAGGCCCAGGTCGGTGACGATATCGGAGTTGTAACCTGTGTACTGCACCTCGCCGTTTGGCGTCAGAAACGACGGATTGTAATATTTCCCCTGTCCCGGCAGAACCTCCCAGTAATCGAATCCGGTGGGGTCACTTTTTAAGTGCCACTTGCCGATGAGGGCGGTCTGGTAGTCGGCCTGCTGGAGGAGCTTTGGGAAGGTCTGCTGGCTGCCGTCGAAGGTCTGGCCGTTGCCGACCTGGCCGTTGAGGTGGCTGTGCTTACCGGTGAGGATCACAGCCCGCGACGGACAGCAGATCGAGTTGGTGACATAGGCCCGGTCGAAGCGCATCCCCGCCTCGGCGATCCTGTCCATATTCGCAGTCGGTGCGATATGCTTGAATCTTCCACCGTAAGCACTCAGCGCCTCGCAGGCATGGTCGTCGGAAAACAAAAACAGGATGTTAGGCCGCTTCGAACCGACATGAACATCCATCTTCGGGTTCGATAAAACCATCCCAGCGGCCAATCCAACCCCCGACATCTTCAAAAAATCCCGTCTCGTGCAGTCCATCGTCATTCCTCTCTTAAAGCTCATCGTCTTTCCTGTGATCCGGCACAACTTTACCGGGGACCTTTTTTCGGCAACGCACCTCCTGAATTATCCGTGCGATAAAACGCCTTTGGGCACATTAATGCCTTGCCGCCGAACGATACGCCCTGCTCAAAGGCTTCCAGACCGTCAGGAATACCAGCATTGGACTTTATTCTCTCGTGCCAGATCCAGATAGCATTGCATGTCGAGCAGGTTTTATATAACCCTTTCAGGGTATCTTAGACGACGGGATGTTGCTATCCCAGGGTGGCGCTTCGCTGACCCTGGGCTGAACTTAACAGCCCCTTCGGGGCAGGCCTGTCGATAACCACATTTCCCGCTTGATCAGAACTATTTTATGTGTTCCTGCTACTACAATTCGTGACGCGCGAAAAATTTACCCAAGGCGTATTATACGATATCGCTGCCACTATGCAAACATAACAACTCAAATCCTCCATATGATTTCAAAAGATTAGCCTTCATTTTCATTGGGTCATTGGTGGTCTTTTCAGGGGGGTTGGGTAATAATCTTTTGGGCTCTGGGGTTTTATTTGTTCTTTTGGTTCGTAGTTGTCTGGGTCGAAGAGGGGCCAGTTATCGGTTCTGAATGGTGAGGCTGGGATGCCTTCTTTGTTGTAGAGGAGGTTTCTTTTGGATGGGTTCATTGCCCATGCGTAGCGTACTGCTGTTGGTTTTCGGATGCCTTTTGCTGAGACTACGACGGTGTCGCCTTTGATCGTTGCGTTGGCCCAGACGAATTTTTTGTCTTTGCCTGCTATGGCGAAGGTGTCCAGCGGGCCGGCTTTGCCTGCCATGAGGCCGGAGCCGATGGAGTCGAATTCCAGGACGATCTTTTTGCCTTCGACACGGTGCGATCTGTAGAAGGGGCCGTATTCGACGAAATCCATGCCGTAGGTTTTCTTCAGGGCCAGGTAGGCCAGACGCAGGCCGATGGGCTTTTTGTCTTTTGGGTGAAGAAGGATCTCGTCACCGGTGTCGATCGCGACAGCGGCGCCGGTGTTGTGTACGGATCGGGCGACGATACGCATCATTTCGCGGCTGACGGCCCAAGGGGCATCGGGCTCGACCGGCTCGGTTTGCGCAGCCATCCAACAGGGCAATTGCACGAAGTAGAACGGGAAATCGCAGGCGACATTGCCGTCGCTCATCTTGTGCCAGGAGGAGCGGTAGTAGTCGATGAGCAGCGGCAGTTGATTGACGTAGTTGGCGGCCTGTGCGAGGTCCTTGGCGTTTCTTTCGCCCTGATACCAGATGGCGCCGCGAATAGCGTAGGGCCGGATGGGGTAGATCATCCCGTTGAAAATATTGCCCGGGTATTGATGCCCCCAGTTGGCGGGTGTTCTGAGCCTTGGCTGGCCCCTTCGCGTGCCCTGCTTGAAGTTTTCGAGGGCCCTTTCGAGTTGTATCTCTGCCTCTGCCCGGTCGTAGGCTGCGGATGCGGCGTCGACGGCCTCGACGTCCTTTCGCGTTCGCGGGTCGTCCATCTGGATATCTTTGGGCATCCAGCCTTCGATGGGCGTTCCGGCATACGGCTGAAGGACTATGCCGACGGGGATTTCCAGTTCCTGGTGGAGCTTTCGGGCGAAGTAGAAGGAGACTGCCGAGCAGGTGCCCGCGGTTTCCGGCGTGCAGGGGGTCCACTGGGCGATAACATCTTCCTGCGGCTGATGGCTGTGGGCTCGTTCCGACCGGAATATGCGGAAATCCGGATAGTCGGCAAAAGCGGGATCTTCGGCTCCGTCAAACGTCGCGCTGAGCCGCCAGCCCATATTCGACTGTCCGGCGCAGAGCCAGACCTCGCCGATCATGACGTTGTCGACGGTGATCTGGTTTTTGCCTTTGATGGTGATGGTGTAAGGGCCGCCATAGGAGGGCGTCTTGAGGTTGACCTGCCACTTGCCGCTGTCATCGGCAGTTGTCGAGGCCTTTTTGCCCCAACTGCCGGCGACGGTTACGCTCTCGCCCGGATCGGCCCAGCCCCAGAGAGGCGCACCGATCTGCTGTTGCAATAACATGTTATCGCCAATAAGAGCAGGCAGCCTCACATCGGCGGAAATAGTTGATGTGAAAGAAACAAGGCAGCAGGCTAACAGTAATTTCAATTCAACGCTTCTTTTCATTGCACTCTCCTGCCTGATGTTATAATTATTCTTGCAGACCCTTATTCACTTTCGGCGGTCCACTCGACAAGGTTGAACATTATCTTGTCAGCTACGGGGTCTTTGCCCAGGTTCGGCGTGATCCGCAGGGCCGAAAGGATGCAGCGGCCTCTGCCGTGTGGGACGACAGCCATATCGGCGCCCCACCATGTATCGCCCGGGCCGTAGTAGTGGCGTTTGCTCCTGTCGAAATCGGGGAACCAGTCGAAGGCGATGACGCCGACGATCGTTTCTCCGCCGACGTCCAGCAGCGTTCTGTCAGCCCAGACGTTTTCGTAGATCGGCCCCATCATACCGCCGGCGGGCAGGCCGTCGAAGACCGGATGGTCTTTCACGAGGTGCGGAATGCACGTCCAATTACCCTTGGCCTGCTTTGACAGTGCGCCGATGGGCAACAGGTCCGATGCATTCCAGCTTTTGCCCCAACTGAAGTTCGGCCCGCCGCCCTGCAGGTAGACAGCCGTCCCTCCTGCCTTGATAAATGCTGTCAGTTCGCTGAAGAGCTTCTTCTGCGGAGGCGTTTTCGCTTCGGTGCGCGAAACAAATACCGGCAGCAGACGATTCGTCCTGGCATTGAATTCGACAAATTTTATGCCGGATTTTTTCAGGAACGGCTTAAGCGAATTGCTCGGGTCGAGTACGGCGATGCGATTCTCGGGAACGGTCAGTTGATCGGCGGAGAAGACGTCAAAGGTGTACTCATTTTCGGTGATCAGCGAGCCATCGTCCGCGGTGATTTTCGTCTTCACCGTGTACGTTCCCTTGAGGGCCTTCGTATCGAGGGTCTCGCTGAAAAGCTGACTAATGCCCGGGGCCATATCGGCTTTGACGGTCCTGGCCAGGGCGATTTTGCCGTCATCGGAGACCACCTCAACTGCCAGCTTCCCTTTGAGCCTGGCGAGTTCATTGACGGCGGTGATCTCGATCTTCGTGCCGCGATCGGCATAGACATTACGCGGACGAACGCGGATCGAGACGATTCGGGGCTGGTTTGCGGCTTTGGTGCCTTCGTAAGCGTAGGTCTTCGGATTGCGGAAGAGGTCGAGCAGTCCGGCGCCGATGATCCAGTCGCCGGCGGTCAGGGCGTGGATACAGTAGCCCTGGACGTTGGGGTTGCAGCGTACCGCTTCGATCATGCGCTTATTTGCAGTGCCGTGGATCTGCTGCTGGTCGAGACAGAATTGCTTTAGGTCGGGATAGATCGTGTCAAATCCGCTTTCTTTCAACGCGCGGGCGTGTTCGTCGGCGAGGCGGCGATGGTAGATCGTTGGCGGCGCGATCGGGTTGCCGATCCTGGCAAATCGCTCGTTGTTGTCGACCAGGTCGGGCAGGCTTCCGTAACCCAATTCGGAAAAGAATGTCATCAATCCCATAACCACGTTTCTGCCCGGCAATCTGCCACCAAGGCCCATCGCCCGCATCTGCTCATGGGTTTTGGTGCCGGTGAGCAACAGCTTGGTGTAGACCTCGTCGTTGATCTGCGGTCCGGGATAGTCGTGAATATCGTTGAATTTGGTCGGCTGGGATTCGTAGGGCAGATAGATGTTTGCGCCTTGCGCCCAGCCGCCGGATTCGTCCAGGATCAGACGCGTCGGGTCGAGTTGGCGGGCGAGCATCGCCATCGGATGCAACAGCCGCATCAGAACGGGGCGTTTAAGCTCGTTAAACAGTTCCCACTGCACAACACACGTACGGTTTCTATCGCGAAGGATGCTTTGCCGAACCTCGTTTTCGACCCATCCCGGCAGGCGGGCCGATTCGACGGGAAAATCCATACATTCGATCGCCAGGGAGCCGACGGTTAAGACGCCCATCTCGTCGGCCAGGTCGAGCCACATCGGCGGCGGTGGTTTTCGCCACGGTCGGATCATGTTAAAGCCCGCCTCTTTCGCCAGGCGGATCTCGCGGATGGCCATTTCGCGGCTGTCGGGGTAGGCCAGCTTTACCGGGTACAAACCCTCGAAGAAGGTGGCTTTGAGGTATATGGGTTTGCCATTTAAGTAGAACTTCTTGTCGGCAATCGTGAATTCACGCATCCCGAAGCGAGTGGTCCATTGGTCGGACGCTACACCCCCGCGGGCCACGCTCACCTCAGCGCGATAAAGATGCGGATCGTCCGGCGACCAGTATTTCGCATTGGGTATTTTTACCGTCCAGCTACGCTTATTCGTGCCCGGTTTCAGGTTCGGTATTTTGTTGATCTTTGCGACAACTTTGCTGGGCTCTTTGGCCGAGCGGATCGCGATCTCGACTTGGGCACCGGCGGTCTCTTCTCCTGTATGCTCCAGTTCCAAGTAGAACGTCGCGGTGTTGTCGGCGATTTTCGGCTCGATGAACACATCCTTGACGTAAATATCGTCGGTAGCGATAAGCCGGACCGGCTGCCAGATACCGCCGGCGATCGCGCCTCGCCATTGCGGGGTTTCCATCTTGCCGATGCCGTCGATGGTTTTGTGCTGCAACAGGATCGGCCCGAGGACGCGCAATGTCAGTGTATTTTCCTCGCCCGGTTTGATCATCTTATCGACGCGAAACTCGAACGGTGTGAAACCGCCTTCATGGAAGCCCACGGCCTGGTCGTTCAGCCAGACCTCGGCCCGAAAGTTGACTGCATCAAAGTGCAGGTGGATGACCTTGCCTTTCCAACTTGACGGAACCTTAAACGTTCGCCGGTAGTAGGCCACGCCCTCATAATCCCGCTCGATCTCTTCCCAGCAACTCGGCACGCTGATTTCACGCCGGCCATCTTGCGCCAAAAATGCCTGATCCTGATGCCAGCCGCCCTCACGGCCCTGGTTTTCGGCATCGAAGATAATTTGCCACATACCGTCCAGGGATTGTAGTTCCCGGGCGCTGGCGTTTGCTATGCCTGGAAAAAACAGCATTGCCGCCGCCAGCAGGCAGGCTGTGATCGATATTATCAGTTTGCTTTTCATCTCTGGTCTCCTTTTGAGTTTTTCATGTTTGATGCTATTGCCCGACTACGATCCGAAAACCGGTGTTGTACACATTTTGCCACGGCGGATATCCGTGTCGAATATCGGCGCCGCAGCGGGCCGGGCGGTCGAGGAAGGAGCCGCCTTTGACGGTTTTTTCGCCGGGCCCGAAGTCGGTTAGCGTCCATTCGGCGGCGTTTCCGTGCATATCATGCAAGCCGAACGCGTTGGGTTTGTAACTACCGACGGGCATGGTAGCGCAGCCTTTATCATCGAAGCGGCGGTCGGCTAAATCGACTCCTTCGGCGGCGATCAGGTCGCAGTCGCCGCCGACTTGGAAATAACCGTCGAGAGTTTTTCCGGTATATCCGAACGTGGCGAAGGTTTTATCGGCCATGTTTTCCCACT
>DAOVVQ010000124.1 GCA_030637065.1 Planctomycetota bacterium | reverse complement strand
CGACCGGATGACAGTAGCCAACCTGCAGGATCATTTTGCCACCCTGCTCCTTGACGTTATAGCCGGTGCCGAAAATCTGCATTTTTCTTTCAAAACCCTTGCTGACACCGATGATCATATTGTTGATCAGGGATCGAACGGTACCATGAAGCGCACGACACTGACGATCGCCTTCCTGTGGGTTACTGACCACGATCTCCTTGCCGTCATTGACCGCAACATTGATCGCCTGGTGGCAATCCACCTGCAGGGTTCCCTTCGGACCGGTAGCCTTAACGACGTTGCCGCTCTGTTCCACCTTTACACCGGAGGGAATTGATATCGGTTTTTTTCCTATTCGACTCATTTAGTTCACCGTACAAATTAACTCGCCGCCGACATTGTCCTTGCGGCAATTTCTATCGCTCATTACACCTTTACTCGTTGACACTATTGTGATACCCAGCCCGCCGAGGACATCCGGCAGGTCATCGGTACCACCGTAAATCCGCCGTCCGGGCTTGCTGACCCGGCTGATCTCGGTAATCACATGCTGACCAAGGTTCGAGTATTTCAGAAAAACGCGAACTATACCCTGTTTGCCATCTTCTATGAAATCGTAATCCTTGATATAGCCCTCTTCCTTCAACACTTCGGCGATACCACGGCAAACTCTGGAGGCCCTGATCCTGACCTCTTTCTTGCCGACGCGCCCGCCGTTGCGTATTCTCGTAAGCATATCCGCTATAGGGTCACTCAAACTCATCTATACTGCTCCAACGCCCTGAACTCTTATTTTTTCCCTGGAAACAACCTCAAAAACAGGACCAACATGCCCCTGTTAAATATCCGTCATTATCGCCTGTGCTACCAACTGGCCTTTTTCATTCCCGGAATCTGGCCGGCGTTTGCCATCGTCCTGAAACAGATACGGCAAATCTTGAACTTGCGGTAGACCGCCCTGCTCCTGCCGCAAATCTCGCAACGCGTATAACCTCTGCTCCGAAATTTCGGCTCTTTTCTTGCCTTGTTTTCCAATGCCTTCGTAGACATCTATAAGCTCCAAAAACGATTCACTTTAATTCTTTCGCTGCCACATCACAGCCTCTTTTTACCACCGCAATCCTTCGCATCCACCAGCCGACCGGCCCAACTGATCCAGCACCAGCCGTTACGCCCTTTGGCCCCCAGGGGGCTTTCCCCCCCTTCAGCCCACAGGCCCTCAGTCTTCTTTGAAGGGCATTCCGAAGAGGCGAAGTAGTTCTCTTCCTTCGTCGTTCGTCTCAGCGGTCGTCACAAACGTTATATTCATACCCTGCTGGGTCTCTATCCTAGAGGGGTCGATCTCGGGAAACGCGCTCTGTTCGTCCAGGCCCATCGAGTAATTTCCTCGCCCGTCGAAGCTCTTGGGGTTTAGTCCCCTAAAGTCCTTCACACGCGGGATCGCCAGATTGATCAGTCGGTCCATAAACTCGAACATTCGCTCGCGGCGAAGTGTGACCTTCAGGCCGGTATCCATTTCCTCCCGGACCTTAAAGTTCGACACACTCTTCTTGGCCTTGCAGACCAGGGCCTTCTGGCCGGTTATCACCGCAATATCCTTTATGGCATTGTCCATATACTTCTTCTCGGCGATCGACTTGCCAACACCCATTGACACGACAACCTTTTCCATGCGGGGCACCGCCATGACACTCTTGTAGGCGAATTTCTCCTGCATTCCCGCAATCACCTTGGACTTATATATATCTCTCAGTCTTGACATTCGTAAACCTTATCCAATCGCTCAACTATTTGTAAGCAACTTAACCCTTTTTGCCCTTGCGGACCACGCCAAGTTCGGCGCCGCCCAACGCTACACGCTTCTTACCGCCGTTTTTGTCTGTCTCAAAGCCCACCCGGCTGCCGCGTGAACTTTTCGGATTCACCGGAAGCACATTGCTGATGTGAATCGGCTTTTCGACACGAATCCTTCCGCCCTGCGGATTCTGCTGCGAAGGACGGACATGTTTATGTGCAAGGTTGAGACCTTCGACCCAGACCCTTTTCTTGTCAGGATCGACCCGCATGACCTTTCCGGTCGAACCGCGGTTATCGCCTGAAACGATCTCTACCATATCACCTTTTTTAACGTGCATTGCCATAGTTTTTTCTCGTTTAATCGGCCCATCGGGCATCAAAGCGGGCTATACCACCTCGTTTGCCAATGATACTATTTTCATAAAGTTCTTTTCACGCAATTCTCTCGCCACCGCACCGAAAATACGGGTCCCGACCGGGTTGCTGTCAGCATCGATCATGACCGCGGCGTTGCTGTCGAATCTGACATAACTGCCGTCAGGGCGACGAATCGGATATTTTGTCCGGATGATCACACACTTGTGTACCTTTTTCGTATCGAGCTGGCAGTTCGGCAGATGCTTCTTGATCGCCACACAGATGACATCACCGACCGTCGCTGTCGGGCGAGTCTTCTTGCTCTTACGGCTGCTGCCTCTGCCCAACACCTTAATACACTGTGCCGTCTTTACGCCGCTATTGTCGGCAATATTCAGCATTGTTTCCTGTTGAATCAATCCTCTGGCCCTCTATTCTATTGCTTTTTCAACTACTTTTACCAGCCGCCAACTCTTAGTCTTACTCATCGGACGGCATTCTGTGATATCAACCACATCGCCAACGCCAGCCTGGTTCGTCTCGTCATGAACACCAAGATTCGTACGGCGCTTGACATACTTGCCGTAAACCGGATGCTTGATCTTGTAGTTGATCTGAACCTTGATACTCTTGTCGCCGCTCTTACTAACAACGACGGCTCGCCTGGTTTTTTTAATCTTCTCTGATTCCATAAATTCCTATTCGCCCTGCAACTGCTTTTCTCTCATTATCGTCTTGACCCTGGCAATATCCCGCCTGGCATTGCCAATGGCGTGACTATTTTCCAGTTTCTCCGTTACAGCCTGACTTCGCAGGCCAAAAAGCTGCTTTTCCAGATCATCAAGCCGGTCACGCAGTTCGTCATCTCTTAATTCACGTATTTCTGAAGCGTTCATTTTATCTTCCTGTTATGCTATCGAATGCCTGCGGGTTACAAACCTGCATTTAACCGGCATCTTGTGGGCAACACGCAACAATGCGATCTTGGCCACATCTTCCGGAACTCCACCTATTTCATAAAGAACGGTTCCGGGCTTGACCCTGGCCACCCATCCGGCGATCTCAGCCTTGCCTTTTCCCATTCGAGTTTCCAACGGCTTGGCCGTATACGAATGGTGCGGAAATATACGAATATAAACCTTGCCCTCACGATGCAGATAATGTGTCGCGGCAATTCTGCCAGCCTCTATCTGCCTGCCCGTAATCCAGTGCGTCTCGAGGGTCTGCAATCCGTACTCACCAAAAGCAACAAAATTAGTCCGGCTGGCATTACCTTTCATCTTGCCGCGCTGCTGCTTGCGATATTTAACTCTTTTGGGCATTAATGCCATTGTAAGCGTTCCTTTATAAGTCCATTACTACTTCTTATCGGCAGCCGTATCCGGAGTCGCCGGCGGCTGATTGGCTGGCTGGCTCGGAGCATCCGTCGCCGGTGCCTGGGCAGCATCATTCTTAACTTCCGGTGCCGCTTTCGCCGCAGGTGCCGTTCTCGTCTTGGCTACATCGCCGCGACCGCCGCCTCTGGAGGCCGTTCTGCCGCCGCCACCGGGACCACCTCTACCACCGCCGCCTCTGCCACCCGGACCGCCGCCACCCGGTCCACCAGGACCGCGTCTACCGCCGCCACCACCCGGGCCACCTCTGCCCTGACGTCTGGGCCGGCTGATCGGAACGATCTCTTCACCGAACTTACCTTTATATATCCAAACCTTAATTCCCACCGCACCGTATGTCGTTCTCGCTGTCGCTGTGCCGTAATCTACATTGGCATCGAGCGTCTGCAGCGGGATACTGCCTAATTTCTGAGTTTCACTGCGGGCTATCTCGGCACCGCCAAGACGACCGCCGCATAGGATCTTGACACCCTTGGCTCCGGCGTTCATCGCGTTCTCACAGGACATCTTCATGGTCCTGCGATACGAGGCACGCTTCTTCAACTGTTCGGCTATCCCCTCGGCGACCAGCGTCGCATCCAGTGAAGGCTCTTTTATCTCGATAACATTAACGTTGATCTTACGGTCGATAAGAACTTCCAGCTCTTCCTTGAGGCTCTCGACCTCTGCACCGCGAGGACCGATCACCATGCCGGGACGCGCGGTGTGAAGCGTAACCTTCACCTCGTTGCGAGTCCGGGCGATCTCAACCTTCGACACCGCCGAATACGGAGGCTGCCGGTTGAAACGCTTATCAACATATTCTCTGATCTTGAAGTCCTCAATCAGAAAATCGCCGTAATTGGCCTTGGGCGCAAACCACGTACTCTGCCACCCAAGCGTTATGCCTGTCCTAAAACCTATTGGTGATGTCTTCTGACCCATATAAATCCCGTCTTTTCTTCACTTCTTGCCTACTGTCCTATATTATTCCTCAGCCACTGTTACATGTATGTGGCAGGCTTCTTTACGAATCGGATGGGCTCTGCCGCGATCCTTTGGTATCCACGTCTTTGTGCCGATCCTGCGTCCGGCGCCGTCTACCCTGGCCTCGGAAACGTACAAACGCTCGACATCGGCCTCCTGCTCGTCCGCATTGGCGACCGCACTCTGCAAAACCTTCGTTACCATTGAAGCGGCACGCTTGTTCGTAAACTTCAAAATATCGATAGCATCCTGAACGGGCCTGCCCGAGATCAGTTGCGTTACAAGCCGAACCTTACTGGCCGACATCGGGGCATAGCGATAAGACGCCTGCCAATGGCAAAGCTCCTTGTTCTCGACCCCGAACGCACTTGCAAGCCGCTCGATATCCTCGCTCTGCGGCTGGGGCTTATATAGTCCCTTCTGCCAGTTCCGCAGGGCCGTTGTCGCCTTACTCTCGGTAAAACCGCCGCGAACAAGATGCCCGGCAAGCTGATCGATGCCCATATTGAACTCGGCACTAAGCTCTTTTAATCTCTTTGAACTTAACATCTCAAAACCTTATAGTCTAAGCAGGCTAAAAAGCCCTGGTTACTTTCGCCTCAAATCGGCATTCGCCGGCCAACTTACTTCCTCTTACTGCCGGAATGGCCCCTGAACATACGTGTCAGGGAGAACTCGCCCAATTTATGGCCTACCATATCTTCCGTTACAAACACCTTGTTAAACAGCTTGCCGTTATGGACAAGAAAGGTAAACCCGACAAACTCCGGGATAATCGTACACCTGCGAGCCCACGTCTTGATCGGCTCCCTCGTGCCGTTCTCAATCTGCTTATGCACCTTGAGAAACAACTTCTCGTCAACAAACGGGCCTTTTTTCGAAGATCGTCCCATTAAAATCCCTTAAGCTTGCCAGTAACTGCAAACACCTGAAAATTAATCTAATTAGAGAACCAACTGACCGTTTCGCTTGTTCTTGCGACGACGGATTATACGCTTGTTATTCGGATTACGCGGGTTACGCGTCTTTCCGCCCTTGGCTGGGACACCCGTTGGCGAACAAGGATGCCGACCGCCGTTACTTCTGCCTTCGCCGCCGCCCATCGGATGGGCTACCGGGTTCATCGCCTTGCCCCGGGTATGGGGCCTTCGGCCCATATGCCGCTTACGTCCGGCCTTTCCGATCTTGACATTCTGATAATCGGAGTTACTAAGCTGGCCGATAGTAGCACGGCACTCGCGCCGAACCATCCGCATCTCGCCGCTGGGCAGAATGATCGTCGCCCAGTTGCCCTCGCGGGCCATCAGCCTTGCCACTCCGCCGGCACTTCGGACGAGTTTGCCGCCCTGGCCTGCGGTCATCTCGATATTGTGAACCTCGACTCCGACAGGTATCGAACCCAGCGGCATTGCATTGCCGATACGAGGCTCGACGCTTTCGCCGCTTTCGAGCATATCGCCGACCTTAATACCCGCCGGCGAAAGGATATACCGCTTCTCACCGTCGACATAATGCAGCAGCGAGATAAAGCAGTTGCGGTTAGGATCGTACTCGATGCTCGCCACCTTGGCCTGCACACCGTCTTTATTCCGCTTAAAATCGATTATCCGGTAGATGCGTCTGGCACCGCCGCCGCGGAAGCGAGTCGTCGTCTTACCATGATGGTTCCTGCCGCCATGCTTCTTGATACGCTTGCACAGTGTCTTCTCGGGCGTGCTCGTCGTAAGAGCCGCCTTGTAATCGATAACCGAACCGCCTCTGCGTCCCGGACTCGTCGGTTTATAAAGTCTTATTGCCATAACAATCGCTTCCTTATCTCAGCTCGAGTTAGAACAGATCTATATGGTAGTCTTCGTGCAAAACGACGACCGCTTTTTTCCAACTCCTCGTCCTTCCGAAATGCCGCCCTTTGCGACGCGGTTTGCCTATATAGTTGGCAGTCCTGACGTCGGTTACTTTAACCTTGTACAGATTCTCGACAGCTTTTCTGATCTGTATCTTATTGGCCTTGGCGTTGACCTCGAACGAGTATGCGTTCCGCGTATTGGCAAAATGCATTCCCTGCTCGGTAATCAACGGCTTTACTATTACACTATAATCATCCACGTACGCACCTGCTAATTATCAACATGGTCTCTGTTAATCAAAGCCAGGAATGCATCCTTGGTAAAGAGCATCTTCTGGCGATTGCAAATATCACCGGCATTTAGGTCCGTC
The DNA here is from genome assembly GCA_030637065.1 of Planctomycetota bacterium. GTDB lineage: Bacteria > Planctomycetota > Phycisphaerae > Sedimentisphaerales > Anaerohalosphaeraceae > DAOVVQ01. The sequence goes on along the minus strand of DAOVVQ010000124.1, from coordinate 3,981 downwards.
ACTGCCAGGATATCGATCTTCGGTATATTCCTTGCCGACCTGTAAAGATTGTCGTCGCGATCGACGACGGTCACAAGGCAACTGCGCTCGATATTGAGGTTGCCTAAGACCTCGGCAAAAGCCTTCGTCTTGGGCTGATCGAAGTTCAGCTCATCGACAACGACCACGCTGCCGGACAATAGCTTGGCCAAAACAGCCGAATCACGCGCCAAACGACGCTGCTTCTTGGGCATCCGCTTGCCGAAATCCCTCGCAACCTTCGCAAAAGTCACGCCGCCGCCGACACGCTTACCCGTCCGGGCATTACCGACACGGGCGTTACCCGTACCCTTCTGCCTGAACAGCTTCTTCGTCGAACCCCTGACCATACCGCGGCTCTTCGTCGCAGCCGTACCCACCCGCTTATTGGCGTGGTACATCACTATGGCCTGCTTGAGAAGGACATATCGCACGCTTCCGCCGAAGATCTCCTCGTCTACACGAAGGCTTTCCAGTTCCTCGCCTTGTCTGTTATGTACTGCAATATCAATCATTCTTCTTTTCCGCTGTCAAACTATTAATTAGCTCAAGGGCTCGCGTCAAACACCATTGACCGCTTAGTTACTATTTGCCCGTCTTGGACTGGCGAATTTCAACGTAACCACCCGCAGGACCCGCAACCGACCCCTTAACTATCAAAAGATTCTGCTCCTGATCTATAGAAACAAGGCGGTGTCGCTTACCTGTAACACGCTCACCGCCCATTCTTCCTGCCATCCGCTTTCCCTTCTTCAGGTTACCGCCGTGACCTGCGTCACTGGCGTAGCTCGATATCGAACCCGGAGCCCTGTGTTTACGCTCCGTACCGTGAGAAGCGGGAAAACCGCCGAAACCGTGCCGCTTCATCACGCCGGCATAGCCCTTACCCTTGCTCGTCCCAGCCACGTCGACATACTCGATATCCTCGAATACGGAAACTGAGATGTCGTCGCCCGGCGAATATTCCGTCTCGGCATCGTCCGAAAGACGCCACTCACGCACGAACTTCTTGGCGCCCGTCTTGGCCTTGGCCGCATGACCCAAAGCAGGCTTTTTCGCCCGGGATTCCTTGACATCCTCGAAACCCATCTGGATCGCACTATAACCGTCGGACTCTTTGCTCTTGACCTGCATCACCCTGCATGGGCCGGCCTGAATAACGGTCACAGTCGTAATCGCACCCGTCTTGTCATAGACCTGCGTCATTCCAATTTTTCTACCAAGCAACATTGCCATCGAATATCTTCCTTAGGCGACCATGCGCCAAATCTAAAACTCCAACCGCTGGATTACCAGCGGAAAATGACCAATCACGCCTTGATCTTAACAAAAACGCCCGCCGGTACTACCAGGCGGTTTAAGGCCTCGACCGTGCGGGCATTGGCATCGTGAATATCAATAAGACGCTTATGCGTACGCATTTCAAACTGCTCCCGCGACTTTTTGTCGATATGCGGGCTGCGAAGCACCGTATATCTCTCGATCCGCGTAGGAAGCGGCACCGGGCCGCTTACACGAGCGTTAGTCCGCCGAGCCTGCTCGACGATCTCCTTGGCCGACGTATCAAGAGCCCGATGATCATAGGCCTCCATCCTGATTCTTATTCTCTCAGTTTCAGTCGCCATCTCTATTCCTCAATACTTATTCGCTCGCCAGCCTGCCAGTGTCACCAAACTACACCAGCCACACCGGCCCACTTGCCCGGAGGACCGGAAAAGTGCGTAAAAATAACATTATTTTGCAAAAAAACAAGAAAAATTCCGCCAAATCCCTGTGGATTTTGCTCGATTTCAAGCTTTTTTGCTTGATCAAGGGCAGGATAGACCTTACGTCTTCCTTAAAGAGCCCGTCGAAACCAAACGCGGTTAACACCTCAGTTTACGCCCCCAATTAAAACTCATCGAGGCAAAAACCCGCTTTTTGGCACCATCAGGCCATATCTGCCGTCCGTGATACACTCTTTTTATGACATGAACAGCCCAACTCGATACGCACAAAACTCCTTTTCATGCTCGCTTCGGCTGTAAAACAGAACTTTATACCAGTCGAGTCAACGGATGTCAACAAGAATAACTTAAAATTTTTTCAGAAATTTGTCCTGGCACCTTTTCGTAGCTCAGCGGCTCCATCGTAAAGCTGCCGCGACCGGCTGTGGCACCGCGAATCTCGCCGGAATAACCGAACATCTCCGCCAGAGGCACCTTGGCATCCAAAACACGCATATTGCCATGAACCCGCGTATCGGTGATCGTGCCGCGCCTGGAGATCAGGTTGCCCTGAACCGCTCCGTAATTGGCCTCGGGCACGACGACCTGAACCTTCATCACAGGCTCAAGCAGAATTGGCCCGGCATGTTTGAGTGCCTCCCGGATGGCAATAACACCTGCCTGCTCGAACGCCAGCTCCGAGGAATCCACCTGGTGGAACGAGCCGTCAATTAACGTAACTTTAGCTCCCACAATGGGATAGCCACCCAATGTCCCACTGGCCAGGGCCTCCCGGATCCCGCTTTCGACCGCTGGGATATACTCGCGAGGCACCGAACCGCCGGTAATTGCACTCTCAAATTCAACTTCGCTGCTATAATGACCATCTTCACCTAATAAAGGCTCGATCTGTATCACCACATGACCATACTGGCCCCGTCCGCCGGTCTGCTGGACAAATTTCTCATCGGCCTCGGCGGCGGTGCTGATAGCCTCCTTATAAGCGACGCGAGGGCGACCGACCCTGACATTTACGCCCATATCGCGTGTCAGCTTATGCTCGAGTATCTCCAAATGCAGCTCACCCATCCCGCTGATGATCGTCTGGCCCGTCTCGGAATCGTATCTGGTAACAAAAGTCGGGTCCTCTCGCCGCAGAACGGCTAAGGCATCGCCGAGTTTGGCCCGTTCGCTCGCCGTCTTGGGCTCGATAGACATGCTTATCACCGTCGCCGGAAAGCTGATGCTGTCAAGTGCCACCGGGTGCTTCGTCTCGCACAGCGTATCGCCCGTCAGCGTGTCCTTAAGCCCGACCACAGCAACGATATCGCCAGCCTCGGCACTGTCCAGTATCTGCCTCGAATCGGCGTGCATCTCGAATATTCTCGTAACATTCTCTCGCCGGCTGCGGTTACTGTTGAGCAGGCGGCTGCCCGACTTGAGCGTCCCCTGATATATCCGCAGAAAATACAGATCCCCGTGCTTATCGCTGGTAACCTTAAACGCCAAAGCAACCAGGGGCTTGGCTGGATCGCATTCTACTTTGATCTCATGGTCCTTATCGTCGGGTTTGTGGCCCGAAACGACCGGCCTGTCCAGCGGAGACGGCAGAAAAGCGATCGCACCGTCCAAAAGACGCTGAACACCGATATTTTTCAGTGCAGAGCCGACAAAAACCGGATTGACCTTATTGGCTAACGTACCCCGCCGCAAAGCCCGGACGATCTGGTCCGCCTCGATCGGCTCATCATGTATATAAGCCTCCATCAGCTCATCGTCGAATTCCGCCGCTGCCTCGATCATCGCGTGGCGATATTGCTCGGCCTGCCCGGCAAGCTCTTCGGGGATATCCGTCTCGGTGAAGGTCGCACCCAGCTTGGCCTGCTCGTAAAAAACCGCCTTCATCGTCAGCAGGTCTATTAGCCCCTCCAATTGCTGCTCGGCCCCTATCGGTATCTGGACACAAACAGGATTGGCAAGGAGCTTATCCCGGATGCTCGCCATGCACATCTCGAAATCGGCACCGACCTTATCCATCTTATTAAGGAAGCAAATGCACGGAAGGTCGTATTTCTGGCCCTGACGCCACACCGTCTCGGTCTGTGCCTGGACCCCCTCGCTCGAATCAAACACCGCAATAGCGCCATCGAGCACACGAAGAGAACGCTCTACCTCCGCGGTAAAATAGACGTGCCCGGGGGTATCGCTCAGGTTGATCTCGTAATCGTGCCAGGGGCATCGCGTCGCAGCCGAAGTG
>DAOVVQ010000110.1 GCA_030637065.1 Planctomycetota bacterium | reverse complement strand
GACGTTTTGGTCGCTGGGCATCGCGACAATCGCACGCAGCGCCTCGGAAGATGGTGCCATGGCCGTACAAAAGCCGGGCCCACTGCTTGAAAGGGCGTTGGCTGGGCCGCTGAAAAACGTTCGCGAAATCGTCTTTGCCACACGAATGATCAAGGGGGCCAGCCACTGGTACGGCAATTTCGGCTACAACTGCGACGATGAAAACCGGTATTTCTTCGCCGGAGCCGGCCAGGGCGACAAGGGAAGGCTCTGTAAACTGGACATCAGGACCGGGGAAATTACGGTGCTGCTGGACGCAAAGGGCGGCTCGGTCCGCGACCCGCAGATCCACTACGGTGCGAAGAAGATGATCTTCTCATATCGCAAAGCCGACTCGATCTACTACAACCTCTACGAGATCAACATCGACGGCTCGGGCCTGAGGCAAATCACATTCGGCGAATTCGACGACATAGAACCGACTTACCTGCCCGACGGCGATATCATTTTCGTATCCACCAGATGCAGGCGATGGGTAAACTGTATGACATCGCAGGTTGCCGTGCTTTACCGGTGCAGCGCCGACGGGCAAAATATCCGCCGCCTCTCGGCGAACGTCGAGCAGGACAACACACCCTGGCCGATGCCCGATGGAAGGATTCTCTACACGCGGTGGGAATACATAGACCGAAGCCAGACCAAATATCATCACCTCTGGACAATGAACCCCGACGGAACGAACCAAACGGTTTATTACGGCAACATGCACCCGGAGATGGTTATGATCGACGCCAAACCAATACCGGAAACCAACAAGGTGATATCGAGTTTTTGCCCCGGCCACGGCAAATTGATGCACTATGGAATCGCCAACATCGTCTCGAACCAAACGGGCCCTGACGACCAGACCTCGGCCAAACCGCTCAAGAAACCGGGCTTTACCGTCGACCCGTATCCGCTGTCGAAGGGGTTTTTTCTCGCCGGACGCAACGAACAACTGCTGCTTATCGATGCCAATGGAAACTTCGAGGTCATCTTCGCCATCAAGGACTCACCCGAGGATAAATTGGAGAAGATATACCTCAACGAACCGCGTCCGATCAGGACAAGAAAACGCGAGCCGGTCATCCCATCCAGAACCGACTGGAACAAAACAAACGGACGGATGATCGTCGCTGACGTCTATGAAGGCCGCAGGATGGACGGCGTAAAGCGAGGCGACATAAAGAAGCTGCTCGTTATCGAGACACTTCCCAAGCCGGTCAATTTCAGCGGACGGCCTGACCTGCTGACCTGGCGAGGCTCGTTTACGATGGAGCGGGCTCTCGGAACCGTACCGGTCGAGGAAGATGGCTCGGCGCATTTCGAGGTGCCTGCGAACCGGGCGGTATTCTTCGTCAGCCTCGATGAAAACGACCTTTCCGTAAAGAGAATGCAGAGCTTTACGAGCGTTCTTCCGGGCGAGACGACAAGCTGTGTCGGCTGTCATGAAGACCGATGCAGCAGCCCCGCTGCGACGCTGCCCGAAACCCCGCTGGCGGCAAAGCGACCGGCAAGTAAGATTGAGCCGTTCGACAACCTGCCCGACATTATCGATTTCCATCGCGACATTCAGCCGATCTTCGATGAGCACTGCGTCTCCTGCCACAACTATAAAGAGCACGACGGCGACGTGCTGCTTACCGCCGATCTGGGACCCAGCTACTCCCACAGCTATTTTTCGCTGTTCGCCAAACTCCAGATAGCCGACGGTCGCAACGGCCACGGCAACCAGCCGCCCCGTTCGATCGGCAGCTCGGCAAGCCGGCTGATGGACAAGATCGACGGCTCACACTACGGCGTTAAGGTTTCGCCGAACCAGTGGCGAACCATCTGGCTATGGATAGAAACCGGCGCCGCATATGTCGGCACATACGCGGCGCTTAGGAACTATGAACAGCAGGCGATGGGGAGCGGAGTAGGACGTTTCAGCGACTTGAAACGACCCAGTTCCTACCAGGACGTCTTCGCCTCACAAGAAGACGTCTTTCAGCGCCGTTGCACCGATTGCCACGACATTAACGATCGCGAATTGGAAAGCGGTATGGCCTTGCCGTTCGACCCGCCCTTCCGGGGTGAAAAAAGAAAATCACGGGGACAGCCGCAACTCGGAACCGAACGTATCGTCATAGAGGGCGACTTCTACCACCGCTTTAGCCCGAATGTGCTCATAAATCTCACGCGTCCGCAGCTTTCGCCGCTGATCTTAGGCCCGTTGGCGAAAAAGGCCGGAGGGTGGGAAAGTTGCCCCGGCGTGTTCAAAGACAAAAATGACCGCGATTACAGGTCCCTGCTGTCAGCCCTTGAGGAGAGCAAGGCCTTCATAGACTCGGTGCCGCGATACTCCACACCCGATTTTAAACCGAACCGACAATACGTCCGCGAAATGAAGAAATACGGAATCCTCCCAAAGAGCTTCGACCCGGAAAAAGACGAGATAGACGTATTCGCAACCGACGAAAAATACTGGCAATCCTTCAACCATCCACCCAAAAATTAAAGCCGTCCGGTATGCTCTGGCCCCTTTAATTTATGTCATGCTGTGGGTTTTCGGCTTTTATGGCTGCTATTATTATTGTTGCTGGCAGTATTGCGCAGACGCAGATCGCTGTTTTGTAGTTGCCGGTCATGTTGTAGCTAAGGCTAAATAGCCACGGCCCTATTGCGCTTGCCCATACGAGTATCGACATTGCCAGCCCGCTTATTGCTCCTAAATGCTCTCTGCCGAAGAATCGTGGCCATGTCAGGTTTAAGAGCGCCCCCATCAGCCCCCCTGTCATGCCATAACCGACCGCCATCATCGCCCATCCGGCTGGGCTGCCAAAGAACAGCAGGCCGACGCTGCCGAGGATCTCGGCTATCATCATCGCTACAAGATGCCACTTGAGCCGGATCGACGTGCGGTCGCTGAGCCAACTGCTGCCAAATCGCGTACATATCCCGATACATGACATCGGCAGGAAGATCGCCAGCGTTGCCCCCCTGCTTCTGCCCATCTCTTCGCCAAGCGAGGTCAGATGGAATGTTACGGACGTGACGACAAAGGCGTATGTTGCCAGCCCTAACGTAAATGCCCAGAATGTCAGGGTGCCTGCGGCCTCTTTGCATGTGAACTCCTTGCGGATATCGGGGGCCTTTTCGGCTTGTTCGGCGAGCCAGGCCTCATCGGTTACACCGTCCATTACGAGGCCGCACTGCTCGGGATTGTCGCGAAAGAATATCCAGGCGATCGCGCTCATGACGAGACCGGTGCCGGCGGCAAGCACTACATACGCGCTGCGCCATCCGAATGCCTCGATCAGGCGGTCGAGGAACAACGGCGCTCCGCTAAAGCCGAAGGTTACGAATATCCCGGAGATCGCCGTTGCAAGGCCGCGACGATGGTTGAACCATTTGCCCATCGCCACCCTGCCGACCATCGTCAGATTGCCCTGGCCGAAAAATCGGATCAGGAGAAAACACAGCATCATAACCGTTATCATCAGATATACCATATAACCTTCGGCGACGCGGGGCGAGAGGCGCTCAATGATACGGTCGCATCGCGATATCGTCAGGAGGCTTATGCCCAGGCCCAGGGATGCGACTATCGCCATTACACGCACGCCGAGGCGGTCGATCAGTCGCCCCGCAATGGGCAGGAGCATGCCGCTTATGATGGTGCCGAACATGTAGGACCGGCTGAGCTGCTCTCGCGAGAGGCCCAGCGCCTCGATCAGATGGTCGATAAAGACCCCAATCCCCATCGTCTGGCCCGGAATGCTGGAGATAATAGCAAGCGTGCTCGTCATAACGATCGCCCAGCCGTAAAAAAACGGCCACTTAGCGGGCGAAAACGGGATGTCAGCGAAATTTCGTTTCATTTACAGGGAACACCAAACTTATTTAGACCACAAAACGGGCGATTCTACGCGAATGAACCTGCCAGAGCAAGATAAACAGCGACTTTCGGCTTGTCGATGGAAATTAAAGGGAGCTAAAAGTACCCGGCCCCTTTATTTCGCCCCAAGAACTTTCCATTTCAAAGCCGTTTTTTGGAATACGCCAACCATTCCGAATCCAGCTGGCATTGGCCCGGTGCTTTGGATCAGATTTCGTCATGGTAGAAATTGAGAAGGGACTCAACTGATTGGGGCTGTTTTGCCGATAATATTGTTTAGAAGGCGGTTGTGGCAGGTGTGAAGGGTTTGCGCTTGTGTTTGGCCGCCCGTTAGCGTTAATTGCGATTAAATGCACAGGAGAACTTATGAGTGATATGAATCGATTATGTAAGAATTGTACTTACTTCGAGGCCAAGGGCAGTGAATGCCGACGTTATGCCCCTCGCCCTGTGCTTTTGGAAGAGCAAAAGAAGATTCGCTGGCCGAGTGCGACTCCTATCGGATGGTGCGGCGAGTTTTCCGCCAAAGAGTAGGCGGCAGAGGGCATTTACTATTGGCTATTGGCGGCGGGTGCTGCAAACTGGACGGAGATCGCGGTTAATTAGACCAGGGGCGGAGTCTGGGGTGTTTGGCCGTGGGTTGAGATATCGGGGCGGCAGCTTAGTAATGCGTGGAAAACATCGAACGCGGTCACTATGCCGCAAACTTTGCCCTGCTGATCCACGACGGGCATGCATCTTCCGCCGTGCTCGGTCATGGCGCTCATAATGGCAGCGAGGGTGGCATCGGGTCTTACGGTTCGTACGGGTTGGCTCATTGCCCATTTTGCCTTGATCTGGAGAGTGGCGATGTCCATTGGATTTCGCCATTTCGCAAACATAGACTGCAAGTATGGGCTCAGGGCGCCTCTGACGTCGGATTTCGAGATTATTCCCTGTAGAGTCTGGTTTTCGCCTATCATAACGTATGCAGTGTCGTTTTGCTGCATGACTGCTGTCAGGTGCTCTATCGAATCTTCGGGGGCAGCCCAGGCGACTTCGGCTCTCATGATGTCCTGTGCCTTGATGGCGGTCAGTACGCCCAGAGCGGCGGCTGGCTGGCCAGTGGCTGCGGTCTGTGAGGCGGCAATCTTTGCGATCGCGTCAGAAACGGGACGCTCTTGTGGCTGTACAGGCTCGGGCTGTTCTGCCGCAGGCTGAGCTTCGTCCTGCCCAGCAGCATCAGCAGGCTCGGCGGTTTCTGCAGCGTCAGTGGGCTCTTCGGCTGGGGGGTCTGTTTCTGTGGCTTCTTCGGTTGCAGCTTCCTCCGGAGCAGCTTGCTCGGCGTCTGCGGCTGTTTCGTCCTGCGGCTGGTCCGCATCGCCCTCTTCACCTTGCGCCTGCTCGGCATCTGCATCCTGGGGCTCTTCTTCGTCAGCTTCGGGCTCAGGTTCGGGAGCCGGCTCGAAAACAGTTACAGGGTAAATTACGGAGCATTTGAAGGCATCGAGTGGCTCAACGGTCATCTCGAAGGTTAGTATTGCCAGCTCCTCTTCCTTTGTTATACGGAGGCTTTCGGCAGGCTTTGTCCAGGGGTTGCCAATGAATGTTCCGCTCTGTACGAAATGCTTGTGGCCTTCCAATTCCTCTCTAAAGACCTTGTCCCATGCTCCTACAAGGAGGTTTCCGACCTCTCCGAGTGCATCTCCTACTTCCTCTGCCTCCTGCTGTCCGCCGTTTTTCCTGTTCTGCCTGATAATCTGCTCGGGCTGCATTACGAAGGTGCCGGGCAGAGTGAAGACGCCATCTTTGTCGAAGACGACGTGGAATTCGCCGTTTACAGCCCCTTCCGCGGTGACGGAGCATACAGCGGCGAGTTTTTTGTACATTGACTTGAGTTCTTTGACCGTTCCGGTGGCGATGTCTTCCTGAACAGCGGTTACGTTTGTGTCGAACATCGTAGCGATGTCTTCACAAAAAGTGTTGAATGCCTCCACGGTCAATTCCGTGGCGGCGGTTTGAAGCTCTTCCTGGGTCTGTGCCATTTCCTGCCTTTGGTTAGAGGCGTACCTGTTAGACCTTAGCGTCTCTATATAGAAGAGTAAATCTTGCCGTTTCTTCGTCGATGTTTACTACCTGGGATATCTCCGCAGCTCCTTCGCCGAGGCTGTTCACGAGTTCGGTTCCACTGACGACGGAAGGAATTGAAACCTGTATTTCGCCTGCGGTCTCAGCAATTCTGGACTTAAGCGAGCCCAGAAGCATATTTGCCACCTCGCCGACTGCATCAACGACCTCATCTTCGGACAGTTCCTCATCCTCGGCTCCGAGCATGTTAACAGCGATTGTCTTTGCGCAATCGTAACTGCAGCAGACAGTCAGACAGCCTTCGATATCTCCGGTGAATGTAATGGAGCCGAGCAAAGCCGATCCACCGATCACATGGCCAGCTTCATCGCATGGCTCAACAGTCATGAACATCATGGTCTCAAAGACTTCTTTTGCACCGTCCAACAGTGCGTCAGCAAAAGTTTCCTGGCCTATCATGATAGCACCTGCCTTATCCGTTTGTAATGATTACCATTGCCGTTTTTGCGCCATTACTCCATAAATGGAGCAAGTTCCTTCTGGATAGTCTCAGGTGTAAACGGTTTTGTGACATAACCATTTGCTCCGTCTGCCTTCACACCGTCGATAACTTCGTCGGCGCTTTCCGTAGAGATCATAATGATCTTTGTGTTGGCGTTCGAGGGTATCTGTCTGGCCTCTTTTACGAACGTTCGGCCATCCATCCCGGGCATGTTAATATCGCACAAAACGATATCCACGGAGTTGCCCTCGAGCTTTTCGAGGGCTTCACTCCCGTCGCCCGCCTCGAGTATCTCGTCCTCGACGGACAGGTCGGCTTTTCGGATGGTGCGGGTAATGATCTTCCGCATGGTTGCCGAATCATCCACAACTAATAGCGATTTAGCCATTTTTAACTCCTAATTGCGCTACACAGGTTGTAGCTTCGTGCTACACAGGTTGTAGCTTCTTGTTAGTACAGACATTCCAAATAGAGCATCGTCTATTCAAATGCCGAACTTTAGGAGATTTTCGGCTGTGGACTGGATGTTTTGTGGTGTGTCGAGCTGGCCTGCTTCGAGTAGTGATTTGGCCCTTTCGACAGCCTGAATGTTGATTTCTTCGGACTCTATGGCTCTTGCGATAATGGCGTCGTAATCGCTGCGCAGATCGGCGTTTACCGGGCTGGTTTCAGCCTTGCTTTCGCCGGCGGGTCTGCGGGCCGGGCTTAGGTTCGAGCCCAAATTCGATATTATGTTATTTGTTATGTTTATATCCATTATCAACTTTCATTCGGATGTTATGTTTATGTCCATTATCAGCTTTCAGTCGGATATATAGTGTCCGTCGTAACTATTTTCGCTGCGGATGTGGTTGACTTTAGGTTTTTTTTGGTGATTTGTGAAATATTTTTCGGAAAGTGCGAAATTTTCCTAAAGTTTTTGGTATTCTCGGACGATAAGGGGCCCCTTGCACTGGTGGGTACGGCTGGGAGGGTGCGGGCGATCTCGAATGCGACAAATTTGTCGAACGCCCTTGGGCTGGTGAGTATCAGTCGCCAATCGAGCGGTCGATAGCCGGAACGCATTTCGTGGTCGAAGAAAACTTTCATCCTTTCTTCGAGTCGTTTGTCGGTGCTGTCCCAGACCTGTTCGATGGCCCATATAAGTTTGCCGTCGCGGAGGTCGACCATTCTGAGTCGAAGTGCGGTCGTGAGGTGCGGAAAGGGTTGATATTGTGTGATCGAGCCGAAGATAATGGCGTCGGCCTTTAGCTGTTTGCGAATCGTAGCGAGTTCCTGGAGCGAATATGACGATGTGTCGCTGAGGTTGAGGTTTCGCCATGCCGGATCTGCGTGGTAGAGGGTCGAGATCGCGAAGATGTGTCTCTTGCGGAGGGCCTCGGTGACAGCTAAGGTGAGGTTGGCGGAATATTTAGGGTTGGTTGTGTCGCTGTCGAACTCGAATATTGTCACGCGGTTGGTGGTGACCATGTCAGCGTATCGGTTGACGTAAAAATGGCCGGGCTCGGTAAGCTCGGGCTTAACGATCGTGCAAGCCGCCAGCGGCACCAGCAGCACTATGGCGGTCAGCAATTTCAGTTTGTGCAGCGTTTGGCTGATGTTAGTAACTCCTGGCGATTGCACTGTTTGTTACAGGCTGATTATAGGTGGTTGTTTGGCCCTGAGACATGGTGATATCTGCGGGCTCGGCGCCTAAGAGCTTAAGTACCCTGCTGAGGGCCTGGAGCTGGGTGGCCTGTGAACTTCGTATCTCATCGCGAAAGCCCAGTACGTCGCCTTTCCACTTTGTCAACTCTACATGCATCTCCTGAAGGAATGTGCTGGCTTCGTCCAGTTCGGTGCGGGTCTGGGTCAGTTGGTTGTTCAATTTGGCAAGGTTTTCCTTGAGATCGCCGTTTTCTGTCATGATAGTGAGATTTTTTTCTCTGAGAGTGTTGGTTTCTATCGAGAGTTGGTCGTACTTTTCCGACCACATCAGCGCGCTTTCGACTGCTCCCATGGTCGAGTTGTGGGAGTCTGTGAACCTTTGCTGTGGCGCCAGGTTGTGCTGCGGTTGTGCCAGCGGCTGGGCTGCGAGAGGATGGGTTGGCGTGGCCGCTATCGGTGTCATAGGTGTCGGCATTGGCATGGCCGGTATCTGTGTCATAGGTGTTGGTGTGGCCGGTATCGGTGTCATCGGCATTGCTATCGGCATTGGCATCTGGGTCGCCGGCAGAGCGATCGCGGTGGGCGCCGGTCTCGCGGTGAAGGAGATCGGTTCGTCGATGAGCGAGCATCCGGCGAGTACGATCAGTGCTGCGGAAATCATTACGAGGATCGTTGCGTTTGCTGTTTTGGTTGTAATCCTGTGGTTCATGTTTTTCTCCTGTATTTAAGTTTTCGGTTTAGTGTTTATTCGGTTGGGTTGGATTCGCCGGCCCCGGTTAGTTGGCTGTAGTTGCACTGAATGTGCGTTTTGGTTCCGCAACTGCATGTCAGTTCGAGTATGGCGTATTCGTCGTTGCTTTCGATTATTCTGGCCTGTTGAGCGGCCAAACCGGCGTGGGCGGTCGTCTGGGTGGAAGTTGCAGTCCTGACAGGGGCAATGCCACCTCCGATATCCAGACAAACCGTCCCACTAACCAGCACCTGGTCTGCTTTTAATATTGTTACGAGTCTTCGTTCCATGTTTTATCCGCTTAATGTAATTTTCAATGAATTATCGTTTGCCCGCCTGATATACGGGTTTTATCGCTTTCTATTTTTTCGATTTATGCACGGAAGTCTATGTGTCCGTCGCTGTTTTTGTTATTATCCTCACCGGCGGCGAGGTCCTCTTCGAGTTGTTCGTCAATGTGTTTTTTAGGCTTTCGTTTCTGGTCCTGTTTCTGTTTTTGCTGTTGTTTTTTTCTGACGACGCGATCTGCGACCGACGAGAGCCCCTCGATATGGTGAGTAGCGTTAATCGCGTTAAGGTTTTGCTTGCCATCGGGCGTCATTTTTCACCTCTGGTTTATGTCTTAACCTTTTCCCTTTTATAATTTCTCTTGTGTATTGACATTTTTCAGATGCTGTCTTTGTAATCCTTTAATGCGGTGGATAGTTTAAACAGTGCGGCTGCGTGCAACTGGCTTATTCGTGATTCTGTCACGTCCATTACCATGGCGATCTCTTTCATGGTAAGTTCCTGATGGTAGTAGAGGATGACGATCTTTCGCTGTCTTTCCGGCAGGTTCTGTATTGCCTCGGTGAGTTTTCCGAGCAGTTCCTGTTTTTCTATTCTGTCTCCGGGCTGATTTGTATTTTCGGCGACAAGTGAAGTTCCCAATGCCGGGGCGTCATCGGTGACGCCGTGTATCGAGAGGAAGTGCCTTGCCCTGCAGGTTTCGAATATTCGGTAGAGTTTTTCGACGGTTATTCCGAGTTTTTCGGCGATATGCTCGTCGGAAGGCATGTGTCCTGTTTTTTCGGTTACGTCTCTGAGTATCTGCTGTGCTCGGTCGAATTGTTTTTTCAGGCTGGAGGGTGTAAATGACCAGCTTCTCAGTTCGTCGATGACGGCTCCCCTGATGCGTATATATGCGTATGTCTTGAATTCCGCGTCTTTGGTGGGGTCGAAGTCGCGTGCGGCCTTTACCAGTCCGATGGTTCCCGCTGAGACGAGGTCTTCTCTCGATAGTGGCGGGTGCAGATACGAGACGACCTGCTGGGTGATTTTGTGGACCATTGGCAGGAATTCGAGAACGAGTTTGTCTTCGTTTCGCGGTCTGGTTTGTGATCCGTATGCCTTTAGTGCGATCCCTTTCAGGTGTTTTTTTGTGATGTCTGTGGGCGGGGCTATAAACTGGTCCGCCAGCTTCGTCATTTCGTCGTTGCTATCGGGCGAAGTTTCGTTTGTCGAGGGGGCGTTTTTGGTATCATCAGGGACCACGGTGGCCTCTGGAAGCGAATCTTCGGCAGAGGTGATGTCGGTCCGGGTCCGGTCGGCCTCGGGGCTTTGCGAAGTAACATCAACGGGTTTTTGTGTTTCCAGTGGCATCAGGATTTATCTTTTGGATTTAATCTACTCTCGACGATTTGGTCTATGATAATATTGAGTACCGATTTTCCGGCGATCGAGACTACGATATATATAACTATCGCCCCAACGACGGCGCGGTTACAGCAGGTTGCCGGCGACGATCCGCAGAGCGAACCGACGATCGCCATTATGAAGAAGACAAGTACTGCGAATTTTGCCGCTGTCGCTTTAATAGTTTTCATTGTTTAAGTTCCATTTTAAGGTTTTTCGTATTATACCGGTACCGGCTGGGCCTGTTCTGTCATGAGGGCGGCGGTTTCGTTTATCGTAATTGTTTCGATGGGTTCGAGGTTTGTTCCCGGGACGATCTCGTCGTAAGCTACGACCTTGAGTCTTGGTATCGTTCGTTCTATCATTGTAAATATTGCGGGCCGGATTCTCGCGTCGCAGATGACGATGACGCTGTCGAATGCCTTGTCCATTGCCGCCTTCCATGCCTGTGCGATGTTCCTGTTGAGTTCCATGGCCATTTCCGGCGGTATGGCCAGGGTGATCGATTCGCCATGCTGGTTGAGGTTTGCGACCAGAAGGTGTTCGAGGTTCGGGTTCAGGGTGATAGCGGTGATCGATCCTGTGATGTTTTTGTGCTGTTCGGTGATGGTTCTTGTCAGG
>DAOVVQ010000150.1 GCA_030637065.1 Planctomycetota bacterium | reverse complement strand
GATCTCTGTTCTTTGCAGGGCCTGGCAGGGCAGCAGTTTGTAGGAGAGGGCTTCGGTTTTTCGCCCGATGCTGTCGATGCTGAAGTTCTTTTTTTTGCCGTCAAGCAGAACGAAGCCGATCCGGTCTACCAACATTGTGTCGCCTTCGACGGTGATGACTTCCTTTCTCTTGGCGAGGTTGACTATTCGCTCGGGCTTTAGCATCTCCATGACATCGTCGGGCAGGATCGACCCCGGGTCATCGGGCCTGGGTTCGGGTTTTTTGGGGGCCTTCTTCGCGTCAGGCGCCTTTTTTGCGGGCTCTGAGGTCGGCGTCATTGGGATGAAGCTCGTTGCAAAGGCGAAATTCTTCCCGTCGTATTGGGTGACGGTCGCCCTGAGCTTTAGTATCGTGCTGTCGAGTTCGCCGATGTAGGCGACGATCTGCTCGAGTGTGCTCGACGGCAGCAGTTCGATGGCTGTGCCCTTTTTGACTACCGCAGCCGTGTCGGTAAGCTCCTCATCGGTGACAAAGAACCAGCGGTTCCGGCCCTTGCCCCTGATCACGGTGCCCTCAGCGGCAAAGACCATGCCTTCCCTGAGAGGGCGCGGCAGAGGCTTAGGGCGAGGGCCGGTCTTTTTCGACCCGGACGCGGCGATCGGCTTTGCGCAGAAGGCCGGCTGGGCGGTAAGGAAGATCGCCAGTAATATCAAAACCCCAATTCTCATCTGCTCATCCCGCCAAATCGCCGACACGGGCGACTTAAAAGTGCATCTTTAATGTTTCGATTGCTTCATCCGGCCCCTCTACGGCCCGGATACACCCCGCACAGCCGGGATCCGCTGAGGCCATAAGCTCGATCAGCGGCTGCCAGAAGGGCCCGACTATTATAATCGGTTTGTCGGTGCCGGGAAAGCCTTTATTCTTAAGCTCCCAAACCTCGGCCAATTCGAGCAGAGTACCCGTTCCGCCGGCAAGAACGATGTATGCGTTTCCAAGCTCGACGAGGGTATTTAGCCGCTCGGGCAGGGTTTCGGTCTGGATCTGCCGGGTTACGTACTCATTGGCCCCGCTGCGTCCGAAGGCAAGACAGGTTACGCCGATGACCTCTCCGCCGACGAGATGGGCACCCTTCGCAGCGGCGAGCATCGTCCCTCCATAGCCGCCGTTAGCTACGATATACCCGTTTTGGGCAAGGGCGGTCCCGATCCGCAGGGCCTGCTGATAGACCGGATCGTCATCGACAGCCTTACTCGTGCCGAAGATGGTTATAACCTTTTGCTGCTGAGTCATTTGCCGTTCTCCCATGAACCGGTTAGCACAGGTCGCCTTTCGCTCTCGAGCCGGCGTTATAATCCCAGCCAGCGGCAGTTAAATGGTAATACTTTAGCCGAGTGCTGGATGCGCTTTGTCATTCCCGCGAAGGCGGGAATCCAGCATAAAACAGCATCCGCCAACGGCGGAGTCCTGCCTCCCTGCAGTTGGCTAAAATGTTACGTTAAATGCGACAATATTGTACGCTTGCGTTTTATAATGGTACAGGGTATCGTTTTGTGTCAGATGTTCCACTGTTTTTGGCAAAATAAACTATGAATCCAGTTAAATTGTCCCTGTCAACCAAAGTGAGAGGAGCCGACCAATGAGACACCGGATTACAAGAGCCTGTATGGCGAATATATGTCTTGCGATGATGTTGTTTGCGGCTGGGGCGGTCTTTGCCAGCGGGTCGGCGAGTCCCGGGCCCCTGGAGGCAAATCCCAGGCTCATCGGTGACTGGCAGGGCGAATGGACCTCCGGCGAGTCTAAATTAACGTCCGCACCTGTCGCTCAGGTTATCGCTCTGGGCGGCTGGAAATATCAGATCAATATCCTGCCGGCTTTCGACATGAGGTGCCCACCCATAGCCGTGATCGAGGGCGAGGAAAAGAATGGAAAGATCCGTATCGATGACGACGGCTGGAAAGGGACCATCAGTGCCAATGGGTTCAAAGCCAGCCAGGGCGACAAGCTGTCCTTCGAGATGACCAGGGTCACCCGCCTGTCGCCGACCCTTGGGGCAAAACCGCCTAAGGGCGCTATCGTGCTCTACGATGGGAGCGGATTTGACCAGTGGAATAGCAGCGGCCCCGGCAAGCCCGTAAGCTGGAAGCAACTCGATGGCGGCGCGATGGAAAATGTGCCCAAGAAAGGGTCGCTCGTTACGAAGAAGAAGTTTAGTGACATGAAGCTGCACCTGGAGTTTCGCCTGCCGCTGCTGCCTGAGGCACGCGGACAGGGACGCGGCAACAGCGGCGTCTATATCATGACAAGCTACGAACTCCAGATCCTCGACAGCTACGGCCTGCCTGGATTATACAACGATTGCGGCGCTATCTATAAACAGTCCGCACCGTATGTTAACATGTGCGCACCGCCCCTGCAGTGGCAGACCTACGACGTCACCTTCTACGCCGCGAAATTCGACAAGAAGGGCAACAAAACGGCAAACGCACGCATAACCGTCCTGCACAATGGCCGCGTATTCGTACAAAAGGACCACCCAATCCCAACCCCAACAGGAGCAGCCGCAAAAAGACCCGAACCACAACAACCAAGCCCAATACTACTACAAGACCACGGAAACCCTGTACAATACAGAAACATCTGGCTAATCGAATTAGACTGATAGCAACGGATGTCTGTGGTGTGTTTCAGGTCACAGCAAGGCTGGTCTTCGGTGGCGGATTACTCGTTGGGGATTGGTGGTGGTTCGGTTGGGTTGTCTTGTTGGGTCTGGTCGGGGTTGGAATCTGTATCCGGAACGGTGGCCTCGTGGTTTTCTGAGTTGTTGCCTTTTTCCTGCTCTAATGCCAGCAGGCCTGATACTGTTGGTTTGTCGAGTTCGCCGCCGTCTAAGATTATCTTTACCTCTTCGGCGTCGAGTGTCTCGTATTTGATCAGTGCCTGGGCGATGGCCTCGAGTCTGTCCTTGTTTGACTCTATCAGTTCTCTTGCTGCGGCGTAGGCGGTGTCGATGAGCGTCCTGATCTCCCTGTCGATAAGCTCAGCCGTCTTCTCCGAATGGTTGCTCGAGC
Source organism: Planctomycetota bacterium (assembly GCA_030637065.1). Lineage (GTDB taxonomy): Bacteria > Planctomycetota > Phycisphaerae > Sedimentisphaerales > Anaerohalosphaeraceae > DAOVVQ01. Next base: position 6,531 of record DAOVVQ010000150.1, on the reverse strand, counting down.
CGTTAGGGAAGTAATACTCGCGCGACGGGTCGCCGGAATAATTGATCGGCCCCAATTCTTCACCCATCCCCCAGGTGAGGATCATTTCTCTTGCCATTACGGTTGCCTGCTGGATATCGGCCTGGGCCCCGCTGGTAATGTCGTCGCAGAATATCTCTTCAGCGATCCGCCCGCCGAAACAGACCTGCAACTGTGCCAGGCAATACTTCTTGGTGTAGTGGACGCGATCTTTTTCGGGCAGCGCAAACGTCGCTCCGCCAAACGGCCCCCTGGGGATAATGCTGACCTTGTGCAGGGGATCGGCTTCTTTAAGCAGCGACTGGACGAACGCGTGGCCGGCCTCGTGGTAGGCGGTGATCTTCTTGTCCTCCTCGTCGACGACGCGGCTCTTCTTGGCCCGGCCCCACCTGACCTTATCGCGAGCCTCCTCCAGGTCCGCCATCTCGATATGGTCCTTATTAGCCATGCTGGCACTGATCGCAGCCTCGTTGATCAAAGCCTCCAATTCGGCACCGCTGAACATCGGAGTGCCGCGGGCCATACGCTCGAAGTTGGCATCGGGACCGATCTTGACCTTTTTGGCGTGTATCTGGAGTATCGCGATCCTGCCTTTAATATCGGGCAGGGGAACGACAACCTGGCGGTCAAACCGTCCGGGCCTTGTCAGGGCATGGTCGAGGATATCGCTGCGATTTGTCGCCGCTATCACGATGACCTGGTCGTCCGTATCGAAACCGTCCATCTCGACAAGTATCGCGTTAAGCGTCTGCTCGCGCTCGTCATGGCCGCCGCTGACAAAGCCGGGGCCACGCTTGCGACCGATGGCGTCGATCTCATCGAGGAAGATTATGCACGGGGAATTTTCCTTGGCCTGCTTGAAGAGGTCCCTGACGCGACTGGCTCCGACACCGACGAACATCTCGACGAAATCGCTGCCGGAAATGCTGAAAAACGGAACGTCGGACTCACCGGCGATTGCCTTGGCAAGGAGCGTCTTGCCGCATCCGGGCGGGCCTATGAGCAGTACGCCTCGCGGAATACGTCCGCCGATCTTCTTGAACTTCTTGGGGTTCTTCAGGAACTCTATCGCCTCAGCCACCTCATCTTTCGCTTCTTCGATGCCGGCGACATCGTCAAACGTCACCTTTTGACCCTTGCCCTGGAGCTTGTGTCGGCTGCGGCCAAAACTCATGAGCATACCGCCGCCGGCCCGGGCATTGCGAATAAAGATGAAATAGATCAGACCGCCTAACAGCAGGAGCGGAAGCAGGTTCCAAAGCAACGGACCCAAAAAGTCCTGCTTGGCATAACTGTAATCGATCCCCTCGGCGTCCAGCAGTTCTTCGAGATTGTCTTTGACAAATTCCCTGTCGTAACTGACCTCGAAAGCCTCGCCGGACTGCTCATTGTCCCGAAAATACTTCTCGCTGAACTTGCCGGCAACCTTGGCCGGATGAAGAACCACGCTCTCGACATATCCGTCTTTGACATACTTCTTGAACTGGGAGTAAGACTGGAGCTTTTCGACCTGGTCCAGCCGCCCCAGCAGCATCAGTACACTCATCACCACCAGACCGATAATCAGCCATCCGAACGGACCCCGGTGATAACCGGAGACAGGGTTCTTGCCGGGGCCTTTTGAGCCCTTTGGCTGCTGCTTTTTTTGCTTTTGTTTTTGATCCATTTGCTTTGCCATAAATTCAGTTGCCAAAAAATAATTCTACCATTCCACTTCCATCAGTTCTACTACACGCTGTGCCGCCCGGTTCGCGGCGACATTGGATGCATAATCAAAACTCTGGCCAAGCTGGGTCGAGTAGCTCGCCCAGGCGCTAACGTGCTCGTTGTCTATCAGAAGATCCCCCGTCCTCAGGTTCTTCCAGCTTACATTAACCGTCACGATCGCCTCCAGTTCCAGCGGATTGCCCTCATATCGCTCGCCTGTCAGGACACCCTGATAGATCGCGTTGATCTGCCCGCTTAGTATAGTATCAGCCACATTGACATCCGACACTATCTTATACGGTGTATCCGTCTCGATTCTCTTACAAATCGCGTCGGTAAGCACATATTCACGGCCACGACGAAAATCGCTACTGTCAAACATCTCGACATAGACGGTCTCGATATCGGCCGGATAGAGCCAACCGTTCTGGTAATCGTCAAAGCTGCCCGCTCCACAGCCGGCGAGACCATGGACAACCATGATCGCCGCAGCGACAAGACACGTCCTGATAACTGATGACACTGTCGACTTTTGCACGTTAAATCTCTCGCTCAAAACTCTGTAAACTTGAGCCACTTGTCAAGTACCACATTTATCCTGTCGAACGTACGCCGTCCGAGGTCGCGTTTATGGATCTGGCGGTCCTGTGCTTCGCCGCTGATCTTGGCTGCCGCCAGCTTGCCAGCCGTCGTTTCCGGCCAGGAGTCGACGACAAACTGATAATAAAGATTCGCCGCCTGCATGTTGTCCGTCCTGTCGTAATACTCGGCTATGTTGAACTGCTTATACGCCAACTGCTCGTCGATCGTCTTGATCCTCTCGACGATCTGATACTCCTGGGCCAATTCGGGATAACGCGACTGGAAGTTTCCGTAATAGCTCCTGGCACTGTCAAGACTGGTCGAATTGTACCTGGGACTTCGATAAGCCGAATGAAGGCTCTGGGCCATCTCGAGAAGGGATTGGCGACCCTCCTGACCGGTGGGCCATCGCGACGAGATATCCGCCCATGTCTCGTAGGCCTCCTGATACTTTTCTCGGCGATGGTAACTCTCGGCAAGGGCGATCAGGCTTCGCTTGGCTATCGGCGCATCACCCGCCCGATCGGCAATATCCCGCATGATCCGGGAGCCCTCTTCATAGGCGGTGAGGTTAAGGATCTTCAGGACGCGCCGCTTTTGGCCGCCTAAAAACGCCACCCCTATCGAATAACGCCTCTCCATCGCAGAAGTGTAAAGCCAACTGTCCGGCCAACTGTCGAGGAATTTGACATAGGCCATCTCAGCCTTTACCCATTTGCCCTGGGCAAGCAGCAGTTCGGCAGCCATGAACGCGTCAAGGTCCAACCCGACAATCTCGGGGAAATCGCTCTTGACCTGGGCAAACTCACCGAGCGCCGATTCGCCCTGACCGGTGCTGATCGCCTGCTTGATACGAGCGACCGCCAGAACGTAACTTTCGCTGCCATCTGCGGCAAGGCTCTCCCAGCCCTGATCGCCCTTAAGACGCCAGGTCTCGGACCCGCAGGCCAGACCGCAAAGAACCGCCGACAACCAGACGGAATACAACAAGCTTTTTTTGAACCTGTTTATGCGCATAAAAAACACTTTAGAAACATAATTCCAGCTAATATTATCATAAATACAGCAATACCGCCGCATTATAACCGCTCCGCGGGAGGTTGCAAACTCTCTTTTAGAGACAAATTTCAATATGAGATCAACTCAGCCAGCCCAAACCGACGGTGCGTGCCGCTGTGGTTCCACCCATCGCCTTGCCGGACAACTCCCGACGAGCCGGGGCTGACGGCACCTGAGAATCGGGTTGCACCCGGACAAAAACGGTTTAGATAAAACTATTTGCTAAGAACCGCCCGGACCGTTATGATTGTATTGTTCAGTCACCACCGCTTAGGCACACTCAGGTCTATTTTGTCTGCTATTCCAGAGATTGGATACTATGGAAAATTTTGACAGGCCCAACTCGCAGATCGTAGATGAGCTAAGCGACCTTCGCCGTCAAGAGGAGCCGGGCATGACTGACGAGCAGAGCGTGGCTGACGAGCGGGGCGCGACTGACGAACTCAGCGCCATTGACAAAGACATCGTATCCATCGACAAGGATATTGTGATCCTCATTGCCGAGGACGAACATTCCCACTATCTGCTGGTGAAATACTGCCTGAAACGCGCCGGGTTCGCCAATGAGGTCGTATGGTTACCCGACGGACAAGACACGCTGGATTTTCTCTTGGGCAACGATCAGGGCACCGGACGAGACTCGAGCGTTCGATATATCCTCCTGCTCGACGTACGAATGCCCAAGGTCGACGGGCTCGATATCTTAAAGCGGATGAAGCAGGATCCCAAACTGAAAGACATCCCCGTAATCGTAGTTACCACCAGCAGGGAGCAGGATCTCGAAGAGAAATGCCGCCAACTCGGATGCGTAGGACACGTGGTAAAGCCACCCAATAAGGAACTGGTAAGCACCCTGGCCATGGTCGCCGAACAAATGTAGGATTTTATGTGACTATTGCCAGCCGGCAATCCCGTAGCAGAACCCCGTCGACGATTGTCAGCTGGCAATCCCGCTGGTGCGGGTATGGGAAAAACGGACCTTATGCAATTGCGTAAATCCCCACTTTCACCGCCCGGTGCGCGGTTATTCGGTGGAGAGGACTTAGTGCACGGTTATTGGGCGGAGAAGGTCTGGTGCATGGTTATTCGCTGGTGGGCGGTTATTCGGTGGAGACGGGAACCAGCTTGTCGATCTGCTCTGCCAGGGCATCGATCTCGCAGGGCTTTGCGAACATGATGTGTCCGCCGACCATGTGCCTGTTATTCTTTTCGATATCTTTCGAGAGCAACCCTGTCAGGAAGACAACCGGAATGCCCTTGGTCTCAGCGGTCTCCTTAAGTTGGGCTGCGACTTCGCCGCCGTCCATACCCGGCATTGAGATATCCAATATGATGATATCCGGCTGATGTGACTTGGCGAGGGTAAGCCCGTCGGCGCCATTGTCAGCGGTAATCACAGAGTAGCCCCTGGTCTCGAGGAGGTCTGCCATGAGAGTCAGCATGTCTTTTTCGTCGTCAATAAATAAAACATTCGCCTTTTTCATGTCATTTCCCTGCTTTACACAGCATTTTACGGATATCCCGTATGCGCACATCACACCTGAGCGATGGCCTACACTGTTTAATCGGCCAGATCCGGGGGCGATATTACTACAAACCCGTAATTAAACCGAAAAAAGACGATTTTTTTACCCTCCTGCTGACCAAGTTTACTTCTTCCTTCGTTTCCTGCTATTGTGCTCCTTCTCCGTCAGGGCAACAGCTTCAATATCATACTCCTTTTGCCCGGCTGCAACTTCCACAGGTACCTCCCCCCAGAAGTATTCCTTCTCGTGCTGTTCGGCGATTCTTTTTGCCTCGCCGCTCAACGGTTCGTACGGTATCTTATTTCCGGCGTAGAGAACTACCTTCAAGCCCTTGACATCAGGGACCTCCGTAAATCTACATCTGCCGTTTGCATCCGTCCTGCGCTCAAGTTTCTTGTTTACTTTCCACCCCCTGGGTATGGTTCCGGCATCGCCTCTGATCTCAACAGGATAATACTTTAGAATCTGGCCTGCCGTGTTTTTCACTTCCACATTCAGCACCAGTTCCGGCCTTGCGGCGACCAATTTAATTTCGTATCTGGTCTTATCCGGTTCGAAGTCAATGCCGACAAACGCGTCGGGATAATAAACATATTCAGACTTCTTTTCTTGCGAATACGGGGACGCAACCCTGTGCTGTAACATAGCTTTAATCTTCAAATCCTTTGAGACGGGACAGCCGTCCACCTGAAATCGCCCTCTCTCATCCGTGACGGTTTGGCAGGACCGGAAGACCTCTTCGGCTACAACAGGATAGATGTATCGTTCTGCCAGGAGTTCGCCGTAATTGTCAACCAACACTCCCCTAACCGTTATCCCGGCTCTATACAACTGTAAATCAACCCCACTGATATTGCGTTTGCCCTTGGTTCTGAACTTGCTCTCGCTATTCACAAATCCATCTGCTCCGGCTCTGAAATGATAGCTTGACTCCTTCCATAACCTTGGCAGATTGTGAACCTCGTATCTGCCATGTTCATCGGTTTGGGTCTGGACTGTTCCCCGTTCTCCGGGACCTGCAAAAGTAAAAACGTACATACTGTGGTCTTCGTTGCCCCACTTATCCGCGGGATAACCCCTGACCGAAACCCAGGCACCACCGACGGGATTGCCCTCAACATCTGTCACCCGCCCGTGGATCTTGGCAGCAGGCTCCATCTTCAGGATTATCCCTGAAGCCTCTTTAAGCCGGGAGTCCTGGTTGACTACCTGCCCGATTTCGCCGGGAACCGGCATGGTACCGTCGTCTTCGCTGCCGGGCTCTGCTATTATTGTCCAGGCAACTCGATCCGGATCGGTCTCGAAGAAAGCTCGCAATATAATCGGAAGAGACAGCGTTGATTTAGGTGCGACCGGAGGCATCTTGAACATGAAACTTCCGTCAGCGCCCGTTTGTGCTCCTTCTGCAAACATGCCCATCTTGTCAGCGATATATATCTGGGCATAAGCTGCCGGCTGGCCGTTTTCATCAACGACCTTGCCGCTTACAGTGCCGGGCTGTTTCCGGGGCAGTTCCTGATACCCTTCGGGCACTTCCATAGCGAATACCTCGTCGGGTATCGGTCCATAGTCGAAAACCATTGTGCCCGTGACATCATCGTACTGCGTTGATCCCATGACTTGCTCGATTTGCATCTTC
>DAOVVQ010000153.1 GCA_030637065.1 Planctomycetota bacterium | reverse complement strand
TAACCACGCCAACCCAACTGTTGACTCTACCGGCGTATTCGAGACTCTTTCGCTCCGCATTTCGCTTTTCGACATCAAGCTGGTTGATCTGGTCTTCCAGAAGCTGGATCCGGTCATTAGACTCAGCTTTCAGTTGCTCGATCAGCGTCATTTTCTCTGTGTACTGGCGTTGCAGGCTGACATTATCCGCAGAAATCGCATCGTTGATACCCGCCTGTTCTTCCATCAGTTCCTTGTAGTTGCTGGCATTGCCAACATAGGTCACCACCGTCCCACAGAGGAATAAAGAAAACAGAGACAGCAAGAAGATCATTATCTTGGTAAGGGCACTCAAATCTAAACTCCTTTCATCGTGATTAGTCGCAAAACTGACAAAAACCCCTCCTGTAATAAAAACCGGCACCCCAGCCTCTATTACGCTGTTTCCGCCAACAGAATTCAAACAAGATTCTATATTACATCGCCGGCAGGGTCAAGCTATTTTTGCCGTTCGCTAAAATATTATACCATAAACCTTTACATTTCGCCCGCCACCGGCCATATCACCCCACCCCAGCCCATATTACCCGTGTCTTATCTGAAAAAACAAACAAATTCCCTGTCAGGTTTTATCGGCGTTTTGTCCGCTAATTGCTTAATCGACCCGCCTGTTATTGCTGAAATCAGCGATGCCAGCCTAAACCGGGCATTCTTTATTCAGAACTAAACGGGGCCCGATGGCAGATCATCCGGTCAGTAGCAGCACAGATTGGGCCGCAACCAGCCTTATTATCCTGGATTCGCTCTCCAACAGCCCAGGCAGAAACCGCGTCAGGGAGTCTCCACCCATTTGCCCGATCGCCATTGTCGCCATTATATTTGCCACCGACGTCTCGTTAAAACCGCCCGAATTTGACTTGAAATAATCCTCGACCTCCACCCTGCCCGTATTGTCGCCGAGTCGGGCAAGCTGCTCGGCCGCCGCCAAACGAACCTCCGTAATGTCGTCGTAGAGCATTTTTATCAGCGAATCCCTCGCGTCCTTCGTTTTCAGTGCCCCCATTGCCTTTATGCCCATAACCCGGTCATCGGCATACTTGCTGATCAAAAGCGCCCACAATCGCTGATAAACCTTCTCGTCGCCCAGTTTCGCTATCGATTCCAGGGTCTGGATCTTGATCCTGTCCGCCGAATCCGGATCGCGGAGTGTTTGGTATAAGAGATCCAGGTTGTTCTTGTCTCCGAGTTTGCCCAGCAGCACCACCGCGTTTGCTCGCACAAACTGGTCCGGGCTCATCGCCGCCGAGCGGACCACGTCGGCATATTGCTTTTCCCCGAGCCGGGTCAGTGCATAGGCGGCTGCGATGCGGATATTCGGATTGCCGTCCTTCATAAGGCCTCGCACGGGATATTTCCCCGCCGAATACCTCACATCCCCGATCGCTGCCGATGCCGCAAACCTTACCGCTAACGAATCGTCTTTCAGCAGGCGTATCACCAGCGGCATGAGCTGCCTGTTGCCGGTTGTCGCCACCACCTCGATGGCATTGCTCTTTACCTGTCCGTTTTCATCGACCAGTGCCAGCCGCACCGTGTCAAGGGCCCGCTCTCTGAGCCCGGCTGGGTCGATGTCTCTGCTCTTGACAGTCAGGCTTTCAGTACATCCGCACCAGAGAATAGCCATAAAAATCGCTGCGATCATAATCGGATTCTTCATGTTCATATTGCCTCCCGTCGATTCTTTCTAAACAGGTCCGCTATAGTAAAGACGATTGCGATAACAAACAGCGCCCGGCAGCAAATGGCAATAAGCTGACCGTGCGTGCTGAAAAAAGTCACCCTGTCGTCAACATCGATCCTGTCGACAAACCACCCAGCCATCCCCTGTCTTGCCATTACGGCATCGGGCAGATCGCCGCCGGCGAAGCCATCGCGCAACATGCCCGTCGAATCGATCAGACAGCTTATCCCCGTATTTACACTGCGAAGGATGCTGACCCGGTTCTCGATCGCACGAAAAACGCTGATCGCGGTCCGCTGGCTCAACTCCGCACTGGGCAGCACCTTGCCATCCTCATACTTGACATACCAGCCGTCGTTGCTGATATTGACCAGCCAGTCGGCCTGCTTTTCGCCCGTTTCGTCAACGACCATCTTCCTTGTCACATCCGGGTCGGTATCTTCATAGCAGATCAGGCAGCCAAAACCGAAGGCACGATCGCCGCTTCGCATCATGAACCTCGTATATTCCGTGCCTTTGGTCAGGTGATAATCGTAATCGTAGGGACTCAGCTTCATCGCCAGGTCGTAGATCAGCGGGAATGTGTCTTTCATGGGTATATACTCGCCGTAAGGAACCAGGTGTATCTTGTCGTAGCGTTTGTCGCTGCCACTGCCGTCGGGACGGTAGAAATAGGCCGAATTGTAGCGGTCCAGCACGACAGGTTCATCGTCGTGGAAGACAACGTCCACGGCGTGGGCCCCCAAAAGCACATAAACGCGGTCCATCGTATGTGCTGAAATGACCCGATCGAATATTACCGGCATCGTCCCTTCCTGGCAAAGCCCCAGATAGCTCTTGTTCAGCGACGCCGCCACTATCGTCTCGGGCCAGGCGATAAGCTCGGCCCCGGCATCGATGCAGGCATTGCTGAGATTCAGTACCTCCTCGAGTATCATTTCGCCGGCCTCGGCTAACTCCTTGACCTGCGACGGTATATTCGACTGAACCGCCCCGACCATCGGTCCCGGTTCGAGGTGGTCCGGTGTCTCGTTGATGCGTTTGGTCCCGTAGACCAGCGTCGCTGCGACCAGCCCGGCGGTAATGGCGACCTTTACAATGTTGGCTGTCCTGAAAAGACCGCTGCCGCTCTTCGAAGCTGCATCGATAACAAGCCCGGCGGCCAGGCCGTTGACCGCGGCGATCAGCAGCGAAACCCCCAACGCCCCGAAGATATCTACGATCTGGATGACCCTGAGATTGGCCCATTGGCTGTGGGCCAGAAGACGCCAGTTAAAACCCGTATATATTATGCCCTGCCACGCCTCGGCGCCAACGAGCAGGATCGGAACCATCACGAAGAGCACCACAGCCTTCTTCTTGCGGCAGTATCTAACCGCCAGTGACAGCACCGGCCAGTACAGCCCCAACGAAAGACTCAGCAGCACCTGCCCCGGCACCGTCACCAGGCTGACCCAATACAAATTCGCCAGCCAGTAAACCGACGAGACCAGATATGACATCCACACAAGCCGCCAGGCAGAAGCCTTCGGGCTGCTTACCAGAATGAAGGGAACCATGCAGATCCAAGCCAAAAAACCAAGCCGAAACGGCACCTGGATCACCGTCAGCATCAGCGCACTGGCGACAAAGGCAAGCAGCGTCAATAAAAAATCATTTCGACCGAATCTCTTCAATTAGCCATTTCCAACAAGCCACCGGCAATTTCGTCTGCGTCTGTTGACCGAACATATAGTGCCAGATAGTCCAATTACGAAGACAAAGCCTCAATTGTTCACCAATAATCCGTATATTTGCGGCATAATCGTCACCGATCGCAATATAGTGTTACAAAAAACCTATCTAGACTGGGTGGTTTTACGAACCATCGGCCCCAGTTTGCCGCTCTTTCGCAATTGTCGCAATTTTTTTCTGATGTTTTCCGGCGTAAACATATGAGTTTTTCGTCCTGCGCGTTGGTTGAACTTACTCGTAAACAACGCCAAGAGATATGGGGAATCGTCAAGCTGTTCCGTGCTAACCTTGTTCTCGTGGTAAAGCCACTTCAGTTCTACTTTTAGATGTGAATTCCATTCAGCCGGTCCTTCTCCTTCTACTGGCAGGCTTTCAGACTTATTTATGCGGGTGCGAGATGCCTTGGTGTACTCACCTGATATCTCGATCCCCGTATAAAACCGGTTCAATTTGTGTGCTACCACACACGTTGTACCGGAACCACTAAATGGATCAAGAACTAACTGACCAGGGTCTGAACTTGCGCGAATAATCCGGGCTAAGACGCTCTCTGGCATTTGGCATGGATGCCACCCGGTGCGTTCTTCAAATGTCCCGCAAACTCGTGGGAACTCGTTCCATACATCATCCGGAAGTTTTCCGTCGGGATTTGCCCGCTTGTCATTGTATATCGTTTGCCGGTCGGAAAAAACACGGCTTACACTATCGTTGAATATAAAATTATCCTTGTCCTTGACGAAATAAAGGATATGTGTGTGCGCGCGTGCAAACTTGGTCTTCGCCTGCTGGCCGAAGGTGTAGTGCCAAATTATCCAGTTGCGCATATGAAGTTTAAGTTCATCCTCAGCTATGAGTTTCACATTCGCCACGTACTCGTCACCTATAGCTACGTAGAATGATCCGTTTGGCTTTAATACCTGCACGCAAGCGCTCATCCATTTTTTTGTCCACTTGACATACTCGTCTTTGGCAACTCGATCATCGTACTTGTCATATTCATAGCCGATATTGAAAGGAGGGTCGGCAAATATCAGATCCGCGAAAGGCTCAGAGGTTTTCGCGAGTATCTTTATACAGTCACCACATTTTATTTTATTAGCAAGTTCGTGCATGAGCCCATTCTACAAGTGTTTCGCATAGATGCAAGACATCTCTGGCCTGCGTTGTTTATGGCAAATTACTTTTTAGACTTCTTTTTTTTCTTCTTGGGATTCTTCTCGTAATTACTCAGCGTTGTCCAGACGGCATGTCTGTCAACGAGGTGACCCTTTAGGCGTTCAAACTCGTGGCAGATGATCTCAAAGTCCTGGGTATAAGGTAATCTATCTCGTCCAATATGGCGTTTTTTCCTTAGATCAGACAGAAGTTTTGCGTCCGACAGCGTAAGTTTCGATAGGGGCTTGCCTGTTGGCGGGCTTGCGGGCAGTGGCCATGCTTGAAAAAAGGCTGCCAACTCCCCTTTTGTTATTTTAGCAAGATTTATTACATCTGGGTATATATTTGGCCCATAGTCTAAGTCTAACTCATTTGCTGTTTCAATTAAGCCAATCCTCTTGGCAGTATTACGATTTACGGAAGTAGCTTTTGTTAATATGTCGGCCAATCGGTTGTCGGCGGTGACAATAGCAAAATTATCGCGTCCATGTATCTTAGAAAGCTGTATCCCCATTCCGATGATGGTATGATCTGCCGCCCCCATCATTTTCTTGGGACGTCTTTTCTTCTTATTGCTGCGAGTCCGATAGTGTTCAAAATTTGCATCTACCGGACTAATCAAGTTGGTTGCTTGGATGTGGTACTGGGTAAGTTCTACTGGTTGCAACAATGCCCCGTTGCGTATATCATCACGAAACTGCTTTCGGATTTTCTGGTATTTGTTTTTCGTGAGGCCTCTTGGCAAAACCTTTTTTATATGGTTGTCCCAAGTGGCCAGGTGGTACTTTGCAAATACTGAGAAAACTTCTGGGATACAGAGGCTTGGTATATAGAGAAATATATCTGGTCTACCGAGATTGCTGACTGATTCGATAATTATTTTTATCGGGTCGCGTGCCTTAGTTGAGCTAAGCGCCTCAGGTAGATAATAACCCGCCACAACATTTGCGTCCAACAGCAGGAATTTTCTATTTTCAGTTCGAACAGCTTTTGCCATGTCACGCCTCAGAAATGCCGATTGAGAGCTTTTGCATGGGGATATGATACAGAAGATACGGCAGTTTGCAAGAGGGAATTGCCCGAGTAGGTTCTCGTTAGTATACGCCCGGTTCCTGCTGATCCGGGCGCAAACGGGAGTCGTCATTCTTCGGCATATTGCACCTCGGCGTTTTGCATGACTTCGTCGCGAAAATAGCGGCTCAGGAAGTTTGGCGTATTGAGGTCCACTTTGCGTCCGATCAGTTCGGAAAGCTCCGCTTCCATACCGAAGAAGGCAAATCCCGGCACGGATCCCTCCCGGAACTCGACGAGGATATCGATATCGCTGTCGGCGTCAAAGTCGTCCCGCAGTGCAGAACCGAAGACGCAAAGCCGACGGACGTGGTGTCGCCGGCAAAAATCGCTGATCTTGTCCTGAGGTATGCCCAAATATTTGTTCATGCTCGTAATCCTTGTTTACGACACATCTGTTTTCCGTCCTCTTATTGGCTTCACGGGCGTTTCCAGGCGGCGACGCTTTACAATGCAGTCCGGCTAAGGTGCGATCACGTGCTGCTCCTGGAGGGCCTTTCCGGTGATGTAGTCGGTAAAGCGTACCCTTACCGTCAGCTCTCTTTCCTCCGGGCCCAATATATTGCCCACATCGAAGGTCAGGCGGTAATAGTTCGTCATCATCGTCGCCGACCACAGCTCCTTTAGCTCGTCCGGCCCGACCTGCCATTTGCCCAAAAGCGCCTCAGCCGGTTCCAGCCCCAGATCCCAAAGCTCGGCATTCGCACTGCCGGCGATCTTCACCACGTCGAGCTGCGTGTCGTAGGGCCTTATGTAAACAACGAGCAATTCTTTCCTGCCGTCGCCGTCTTTATCGTAGAGCCCGCTGCGTCTGCCGATCTCGATCTTCCTGAGCCCGGAAAGCAATTCGGCCCTGATCTCGCTATCCAGTGCCGCAAGCGTCGCCACTTGCCCGCGAAGGTCCGCATTTTCGCTTTCAAGCTGCTTGACCTGGAGTTTAAGCTGCGTTGTTTCCTCGCTCTTGAGGGTTAATTGATCCCAGGGAAGGTTTTGCGACTCGCTTGCGCACCCCGCAACGAAAAACGGAAACATACACAGAATAAAAACAGCTTTACGTCTCATTAAAGCCTTCCTATCTTCGTCGCCAGCCGTCCGCCGCCTGCTATCCACCGTTCACCGGTTGCCGCCATGAGCCCCACCTGTTGGCAGGGCTAATCGGCTCCGCCGGCGATTTCCGGCGCCTTTTTCAGGATCTGGTCGGCCAGTCCGTAACTGATAGCCTCTTCGGCCTCGAGCCACAGATTCCGGTCGCAATCGTCCTCGATCTTGCCGGCGTCTTTGCCCGTATGCTCGGCCAATATCTCGTACAGCCTCGTCCGCAGGCGGAGTATCTCTTTCGCCTCGATCTCCAGTTCCGTCGCCACTCCCTGAAGTACGCCCGAGATCAGCGGCTGATGCAGAAGTATTCGTCCGTTCGAGAGCATGAACCGCTTGCCCGCCGTTCCGCCGGCAAACAAAACCGCTCCCATACTCGCCGCCTGCCCAACGCAGTACGTCGCGACATCGCACCGCAGAAAACGCATTGTGTCGTAGATGGCAAGACCGGAGGTAATAGCCCCGCCCGGCGAGTTAATGTAAAAATGAATATCGGCCTTGCTGTCTTCGTTGCTGAGAAACAGCATCTGAGCGATGATCAGATTCGCGGAGAAATCTTCAACCGCCCCGCCGAGGAAGATAATCCTGTCCTTCAGGAGGCGTGAATATATATCGTAGGCCCGCTCGCCGCGTCCGGTTTTTTCTATCACTATTGGTACCAAACCCTGGTTTACTGCCATTTCAGGAGCACTCCTTGTCTAATTTGAATTTCAGCCGCAATCGCCTTGGTCTGCCCGGCCTTACTTTTTCTTATCGCCGGACTGTTTGTCGCCCTTCTTGTCCTTTTTGCCCTTCTTGTCTTTGTCGTCTTCGACATTCTCCAACACCTCGTCGATCAAACCGTACTCCAGAGCCTCGCGTGCGGTAAGATACTTGTCGCGATCGGTCTCTTCGGCGATCTTTTCAGCGGAAAGACCGGTGTGTTTGGCTAATATCTCATTAATAATCTGCTTGGATTTGATGATCTCCTCGGCCTGGATCTTGATATCCGACGCCTGACCGGTAATCCCGCCCCACGGCTGATGAAGCATCACCTTGGCATGAGGCAGGGCGTGCCGTTTGCCCTTCGTGCCAGCCGCCAAAACGATTGCTCCGCCCGACTGGGCCCTGCCGATACAGAATGTTGCCACATCCGAACCGATAAACTGCATCGTATCGTAGATCGCCATCGTATCGTCGACGCTGCCGCCCGGCGAGTTGATATACAGACTGATATCGACCCCCCGTTTGAGGTTGTCCAGATACAGCAGCTTCATGATCACCTCGGTCGCCATCCGGTAGGATATCTCACCGATCATGAAAACAATACGATTCTCCAGCAGCATGTCGTCCAGCGTCATCTCACGCGTTCGCTGATAGCCCTGGCTCTGTACTCGCTGGTCGACGTTCTTAATGATCTCGTCTTGTGGATTCCTGAAAAGCATCAATTCATCCCTGTAAATTCAATGTAATCAATTGGTTAATCGCAATTATATCGGACCTTTCGGCGAAGTATAGCCTTCACCGGCTGGCGGTATTACGATTATATCGGGCATTTACCCGGCTCACTTTCCTTTTTTGTTGTCCTTTTTACCGGACTTTGCAGTATCGGCCTTCTTCGTTCTCTTTGCGGAAGTCTCCTCGCGGGACGAGGTGCTCTTTTTGGCCGTCTTTTTCTTTTCTGTCTTCTTTTCGGCCTTCTCAGAGTCCTTTTTCGCCGGGGCCTTCTTATCCGCCTTCTTCACAGCCGCCTTTTTCTTGGCGGGCTTGTCTTTGGTCTTGGCTGCCTTGGCTTCGGTTATCTTCGCCGTTTCAAGGATCTTTTCGATGCAATTCTGCTCGCGGATCTGCAGGCTAAGCTGTGCCAGCGACCCATCCCGGGCCAGTTCCTCACGCATCTTCTCGGGCCGGCGACCGCGCGACGCGGCGATCTGGGCGATATGACCGTTGATCTCCTCTTCGGTAACCGTAATATCGAGCTTCTCGCCGACCTTATCCATAATGAAGAACCGTTTCATCTGCTCCTGGGCCTGGGTTGCGCTGCTGGCCTGAAGAGACTGCATCTGAGCGTCGATCTCCTCACGCGGCAGGCCCTGCACCAGCAGATTCGTATATTGCCGCTGGAGAATATGCCGCGACTGGTCGGCCACAATATCCTCCGGCAGATCGAGCTTGGTATTGTCCAGCAGGTACTTGTGTATCTGCTCGCCCATACCGGCCCTTGCCTGCTGCTCGGCCTGTGCCGCCCGTCCGTCGCGAATATTGTCCCGGAGCTCGTCCTCGTCCTCGATACCATACCGCTTGAAGAAGTCCTCGTCCAGCACCGCCGGCTCTAAGCTCTTGACATCCTTAACCGTGATCTCGATCTCGACCTTCTTGCCGCGATACCGCTCGTTAAAGAATGTCGCCGGGACATCGACGCTCGTCGTCTTCGTATCGCCGGGCTTGGCTCCG
>DAOVVQ010000276.1 GCA_030637065.1 Planctomycetota bacterium | reverse complement strand
TTCTTGAGCCGGTTGTTACGGTTGATAATACGGCGGTAAAGATCGTTCAGATCGCTCGTCGCAAAATTGCCGCTCTCGAGCATCACCAGCGGACGCAGATCCGGAGGAATAACCGGAACTACTTCCAATACCATCCACTCCGGCTTATTGTCACTGTTGCGGATACTGTTGACTATCTTAAGCCGCTTGGTCAGATCTTTGATCTTCTGCTTGCTGTTGGTCTTGGTTATCGCAGCCCGCAACTCGACGCTCAATTCATCCATGTTCATGCGGTTCAAAAGGTCCTTAACCGCTTCGGCGCCCATCAAAGCCTTAAAACAGTTGCCGTACTGGTTCAGAGCGTCGCGGTACTCGTCTTCCGTCAGGAGCTGGCGGTCCTTGAGCGGACTTTGACCCGGATCGGTCACCACATAGTCCTGGAAATAAACCACCTTCTCGACGTTAGAGGTCTTCATGCCGAGCAAAGTGCTCAAACGGCTCGGCATCGCCTTGAAAAACCATATATGAACCACGGGAGCGGCAAGATTAATATGCCCCATCCGCTTGCGGCGAACGCGGCTGTGAGTTACCTTGACACCGCACCGGTCGCAGATAATGCCCTTGAACTTCGTGCCCTTATACTTGCCGCAGGCACATTCCCAGTCCCTTTCCGGACCAAAGATCCGTTCGCAGAACAGACCGTCCTTCTCAGGACGATAAGTGCGGTAATTGATCGTCTCGGGCTTGCGAACCTCGCCAAATGACCAGCTCCGAATATCATTGGCGCTGGCAAGACAAATCTTTACCGAACCGTAATCATTTATGCGATCGTAAATTGATTCTACCATTAGGACCAGCTCCAAATACTGTCTAACCGTATCTTATAGCGGCGAACTTCCGATTCGTTTCTTCTCAAGCTGAATATTAAGACCCAAACCGCGGATCTCGTTACAAAGAACATCGAACGATATCGGCGTACCCGCCTCAAGCGTATTGTCACCCTTGACCATCGATTCGTAAATCTTCGTGCGGCCTTCGATATCATCGCTCTTGACCGTAAG
This sequence comes from Planctomycetota bacterium, assembly GCA_030637065.1. GTDB lineage: Bacteria > Planctomycetota > Phycisphaerae > Sedimentisphaerales > Anaerohalosphaeraceae > DAOVVQ01. The sequence goes on along the minus strand of DAOVVQ010000276.1, from coordinate 4,067 downwards.
AAGTTCCTGAAGCGTATAAGCCGCACCGTAGGCCTCCAGGGCCCACACTTCCATCTCGCCGAAACGCTGACCGCCGGTACGGGCCTTGCCGCCTAACGGCTGTTGCGTAATCAGGCTGTAAGGGCCCGTCGCCCGGGCATGGATCTTGTCGTCGACCAGGTGATGAAGTTTCATCATATAGATATACCCGATCGTCGCTTCCTGCTCGAAAGGCTCGCCCGTACGACCATCGTAGATCTTCGTCTTCAGCGAATCCGTGGGAATCTCCGCCAGTATCTCTTCGGAGTCAGGCGCTTCGTTAGTGACCGCAAAGTCGGCTATTCGCTGCCGGACATGCTCGTTGGCCTCATCTATAACCTTTATTATCTCTTCTTCGGCCGCCCCGTCAAAAACCGGCGTAACCGCATCGAAGTCAAGAATCCTGGCCGCCCATCCGAGATGAGTCTCGAGGATCTGGCCGACGTTCATTCGACTCGGAACACCCAACGGATTGAGGCATATATCCATCGGCCTGCCGTCTTCGAGGAACGGCATATCTTCTTCCGGCATGATCTTGGCGATAACACCCTTGTTACCGTGACGACCCGCCATCTTGTCGCCTATCGAAAGAGTACGCTTCGTCGCGACATAAATCTTTACCATCTCAAGAACACCGCTCGGCAGTTCGTCGCCGTGCTTCATGCGTTCGAGACGACTGACCTTCTCTTTCTGAAGGGCGATAAGTCTCGGCCAAAATTTAACGATCACCTTTTTGGCATCATCACGATGCTTGGCGGGCTTGACCCACGAAACATCGAAGTTTTCGATCTGTTCGTAGATGACATCCTCGTCCTCGCTGGCACCGACCTTCTGACGGGTCGACGGATCGACTACGTCAATGCCCAGCTTGTCATGGATCTCGTCCATCATCTGCTGAAACAGCGTGCATTCCTTCGTCACCATCTCGGCGCCGTAAAGCTTCATATCGACCTTATGGGCTTTTTTCTGCTCTTCGCTGCCGGCACCGCGACGCGTAAAGCGTTTCGTCTTGATAACGACGCCCTCGTACCCGCTGACTACCTCCAGTGAATCGTTCTTGACATCTTCGCCGGCACGACCGAAGATCGCGTGCAGAAGCTTCTCTTCGGGAGTAAGCTCCGTCTTGCTCTTCGGAGAGACCTTGCCGACGAGAACATCGCCGGTGGAAACCCGGGTGCCCTCGCGAACCACGCCGCCTTCGTCAAGATTCCGCAATGCTTTTTCGCTGACATTGGGAATATCACGGGTAAATTCCTCGCGTCCCAGCTTGGTCTCACGAACCTCGACACTGAACTCGTCGATATGAATACTGGTAAACACATCGTCCTTCACCAGCCGTTCGCTGATCAGGATCGCATCTTCAAAGTTGTAGCCGTCAAACGGAACAAATGCCACAAGGATATTGCGGCCAAGTGCAAGCCTGCCGTTACTGGTACCGCCGCCATCGGCGATGATCTGGCCCTTCTTGACCTTCTCTCCGAGACTTACGATCGGTCGCTGGTTCAGACAGGTACGCTCGTTTAGCCCGACAAACTTCGCAAGTTCATGCTCATCGGCATCGTCGATTACTATCCTGCTGCCGTCGACATACGTAACCTTGCCCGATGCCAGTGCACGGATGACCATGCTCGAATTCTTGGCCACCTCATCTTCCATACCGGTACCGACCAGCGGAGCCTCCGTATTCAAAAGCGGAACCGCCTGACGCTGCATGTTAGAGCCCATAAGCGCCCGGTTGGCGTCATCATGCTCCAAAAACGGGATCAATGCCGCGGAAACACCAACCGTCTGCTTGGGGGAAATATCGACATAATTGACTTCCCCGCTGTCGACCTGAGTAAGATCGCCGAGGCGACGGGCAAGCACAAGGCCCTTACGCAGCGCGTTTTTGGCTGGCTCGACCATGCTCGGAGGAGCGAATATCGCCTCCATCTCCTGGTCGGCACGAAGGTATTCGACCTCACCGGTTATCTTGGCCTTGCTGACCTTGCGATAAGGTGTGATCAGAAAACCATACTCGTCGACCCTTGAAAATATACCCAGAGACACGATCAGCCCGATGTTCGTCCCTTCAGGAGTCTCGATCGGACAAACCCTGCCGTAATGACTGATATGAACGTCGCGAACCTCGAAACCGGCCCGCTTGCGGTTAAGACCGCCGGGACCTAACGCACTCAAACGACGCTCGTGAGTTAACTGACTGAGCGCATTGGTCTGATCGACCACCTGGCTCAGTTCGCCGCGACCGAAGAAATAGTCGATGCTCGAAGAAACGCTCTTGCTGTTGACAAGATCGGCAATACGAGCGATGTCCTCCGGGCTCTTCTTCATACTCATACGTTCCTGGACCGTCCGCCTGAGCTTGAGCAGACCCTTGCGGATCTCGCTGGCTGCAAGCTCGTCGATCGTACGCAAACGACGATTGCCCAGATGATCGATATCGTCAACGCTGCCCTCGTTATTACGAAGACCGAGAACGTACCGGATCGTATTGAGAAAATCTTCCGGACGAAGCGACATCTCTTCCTCGCTGATATTCGTATTGAACTTACGATTCAAACGAAAACGCCCCACCTTGCCCAGGCGATAGCGATTCGTATCGTAAAACTTTTCCGTGAAAAGCGTTCTGGCCTTTTCTATCTGGGCGGGATTGCCGGGACGAAGCTTGATGTAAATCTTAATAAGCGCCTCTTCATGGCTCTCGCAGTCGTCCTCAGCCAATGCATTCAAAACCAGGGGATCACCTACATTCTTAACGACCTCCACACTGTCAAGCTCGCTACTCTGGATAAGGGTAACGCTCTCGCCCAACTGGGCCCCGGCCTCGACCAGGATCTCGCCGGTCTCCGTATCCACCACAGGACCGACAGACCACATCGTCGCCTCGAGTTTCTTGACCTTGACCGCCTTCGTTTCGTAAAACAGGCGAATGATCTGCTCGGTCGTGCCGAAATCCTCGCTCATGGCACGAAGAAACGTCGTCGCCGGAATCTTGCTCGACTGGTCTATCCGCACCACAAGGACGTCCTTCTTCGTTACGCTCATCTCGATCCAACTGCCGCGGTCCGGAATGATCCGGCAACCGTGAAGAATACGGTCCCCATCCTTACTGTCGATCACAAAATCGACACCGGGACTTCGATGAAGCTGATTGACGATCACACGCTCGGCGCCGTTGATGATAAACTCGCCCCCGCCGATCATCACAGGCATCTCGCCGAGATATATCGCCTGCTCGGCAATATCATCGGCCTCTTTACGCTTCAGGGCACAACGGATCTTCAACGGACAGCCATACGTCAACCGAAGTTCGCGACATTGCTGCGGCGTATAGCGGGGCCGCTCAAGCTCATAGCCCAGAAACTCCAGCTCCATCGCTTTGTCGTAACTTATTATCGGAAATATCTCCCGGAAAAGCGCCTCGAGACCGATGTTCTTACGCTTCCCAGCGGGCACATCTTCCTGAATAAAACGACCGTAGCTTTTCAGCTGAACCTCAATAAGATCCGGCACGTCAATCGCATCGCCGATCTTACCAAAATTACGAATGGTTCGTGATTTCATAAAATCACTCTCCGTTAAGCAACATTAATCCTGCTTTACATAACGACAATAAACCGCACGATCACGGACCACTGCTCTGGGCCGGATCGTACGCCTTATTCTTTATCAAACCGCTCTACACCCAAAATCCCCGATCGCAAACACGACCGCATTTTCCGGGCAAGTCGGAAATTTACTACGAAATCTCAACCGTCGCGCCAACCGCCTCGAGCTGATTGCGGGCCTCTTCGGCCTCGTCCTTGCTGACACCTTCCTTGACCGCCTTCGGGGCGCTGTCGACAAGCGTCTTGGCTTCCTTGAGTCCCAGACCGGTAAGGGCCCGAACTTCCTTGATAACCTGGATCTTCTTGTCGCCAAATTCCTTCAGGATCACGTCAAAGCTGGTCTGTTCTACCTCTTCGGCACCCTCACCGCCACCGGCAGGACCAGCCATCATTACCGCACCGCCGCCAGCAGGCTCTATACCGTGGACATCCTTGAGATAG
>DAOVVQ010000225.1 GCA_030637065.1 Planctomycetota bacterium | reverse complement strand
GCCGGCTGTACTTGTCGTGGCGGCAGTGAACCGCATGGGTGACTGCCTTACAGGCAGATAAGATTCGTTACCCATCCTGCGGACTATTAAATAGGCTGGAAATAGGTGACTGTCCCTAGTTTATAGTTTATCTGGAACCTGCAAATCCGGTCTTTTGTATAAATCTGCAAGAAACCACCTCGGAAAAGAAAAATCTTGATAGTTCAAGTTGAATTTGGTAAAATTATTAGCATCGAAAGGGTAGAATAATGTTTAGTAAACAGTTAAATGGGAAATCCCAGTTAATGCATATTTGCCCTGAAACTATATATGAGGCGATGCTGGAGAGCGCCCATGGCGCTGTACAACGCTTTGATATCGATCCCGCAAAGATCTTTGATGTACAGACGCAGTTGGATGCCGGCGGTAACCAGGATGGCGGCTGGGAAGATTACAAGCCGATTTTGGAATCCATCAAATACGACGGCCGTAAAGACGTTGCCAATGACTGCTATATCCGTGTGAACGTCAACTAAAAGCACAGTTTTGTCGTGGATAATGAACGTAGAAGGCTCATAAACGATTCCCAAAATATGCAGATGAAGGAGATTTGAGAGTATGAAGACAGCTAAACTAATTGCTCTTTGCTTATTGGCCATTACTTGCACCTCTGCTGAAGCGGCAACCGAGGTTACCCATGTCTATGAAATGGTGGAAGTCTCCTTCTCCGCATCCGAGACCTATGACAATCCCTATCTGGACGTGGATCTCTGGGTAGACCTGAAAGGTCCGGACAAGCTTCAATACCGTATTCCAGCTTTCTGGGATGGCGGGCAGACCTGGCGGGCCCGGCTGGCGGCTACAGCCGTTGGCGACTGGCATTGGTCGACCGGAAGCAAGACCGGAGATCCTGGTCTCGATAGTAAGGCAGGGCAGTTTGCTGCCATTGAATGGAGCGAGGCCGAAAAGCAGGCTAACGCCAACCGCCGTGGTTTCGTCCGGGTCAGTGACAACGGGCGTACCCTGGAGTATGCCGATGGCACTCCTTTCTTCTACACGGGTGACACCTGGTGGAGTTGTCTGACCGGTGTTTACGGCTGGGATTTGCCCTCGGGGCCCTCCAAGATATCCTTCAAGGATGCCGTGAGGATCCGCAAGGCTCAGGGATTCAATGGCATTAATATCATCTCCTGCTTTCCTTCGGAACTGACTAAACCCATTTGGCACAAGAACAACCAGAAAAAGAAGATCGGTGAGGACGGCAGCACGCCCTTTGCCATGGACTTCAATGAGCCCGATCTGGCCTTTGCCGTAAATTACCTGAAGATCAATCCGGGTTACTGGCAACAGGTCGACCGGAAGATGGAGCACTTCTGGGATAATGGCTTTTGTCCCTTTATTGAGACCGTGCGTCGCAGCGAGACCTGGCCGGAAGAAAATGAGGCGGAGAAGTTGGCCTTCACGAATTACGTCCGTTACTTCTGGGCTCGTTACGGCACTTACAACTTCATCTTCAGTTGGCTCCACTGGGATTGGGGCAAGGGGCGCAATGAAGCCTATCGCCCCATGATTGATGCCGCCTACGCGGCCCTGGGCGAGATGCCCTATGGCCAGCCCATGACAGCCATGGCCGCCGGTGCCAGTGACGACACCTGGGGTACCCAAGAACAGGCACCCTGGCTGCGCATGCACAATGTCAGCAATGTCGGGCGCGATGCCCGGATGTTTGGCTGGTTGCGGCGGCAGTACGCACTGCCCAATCCACTGCCCTCCTTGAATGTTGAACCCTTCTATCCAGGCTGGAACAACAAGTCGGTTAAACCTCTCAACGACAGCGAGATGGCGCAGTTCATGATGTACGGTTCGGTCTTAAACGGAGGCCTGGCCGGCCATGCCTGGGGCGATGACTATTACAGCGGCAACCGCAAGTTCGGCGGCGATCCCCATGTCAACGGATTTAACAAGTGGTGTGCCGCTTCCATGGGGCACTTGAAAAGCTTCATGTTGGACAAGGGACATGACTATAGCCAGCTGGCCCCGGCCTTGGGACACCTGGTCGACAATCGCCAAGAGTTCCTGTGCCTGGCCCTCTATCCGGACAAGTCAATAGGGCTCGGCTATGTCAGTGCCAAGATTAAGAGCTCTGATATTCAGCAACTTGAACCCAACACGGTCTACTCTGTGCAATGGTGGGATATCGACCAGGGCGGCTGGAGCCATGTGACAGAAGTGAAGACCGATGTCGACGGTCTGCTGGCCATGCCGACCAAGCCCGATGACAGAGGTTGGGCTTACCGGATTACAAGTGACAACACAATACCTAATGTCAGTCTGATTAGTACGATCGAGCAAAGGCAAGGCCCAGCTTATCATGGCCTACGTAAACTCCAAGAGGCTATCGGCGCAAAGAATATGCTGGTGTCTCGCAGTTCTAAGGTCGGTGATTTCTAACAATAGGGGACAGTCACCTATTTTAGTTGACAACCTTCACTTATTGGCGGGTTTTGTGCTGAGATATATCACACAGCCTATATCCAGTGTATCCCCGTTGGGACATTGAAACAGATGAGCCCGTATTTGCAAGGAAGGGAATGACAAGGGTGCGGATGCTATTTATTTGTGGGGTGGGGCGATTGAAATAGTTTTGTTGGGAATTGCGTCTTACAGGGGGAGTTTGTACGTCCCGCTCATGCTCCGGAGTTTTCGGGGCGATAATCACCTAAAGAGGCAGGCAGGAAAGGCACATATTATGAAAATCAGGGTTCGTTTTTTCATCGTTTTGGCATTATTTTCGGCATTAATGCCTTGTTTTTCGGTTGTTTTGGGGGTTTCTGGCTCTGGACAGCGGATATTGGACTTAACTGGTGTTACGGGCGGGCTTGTGGTGCATATCGGCTGTGGTGATGGAGAGCTTACCGCGGGTTTGTATGGTGGTGACAGCTATCTTGTCCATGGGCTGGATAGGAGCGGGAAAAATGTCCAAAAGGCCCGCGATCACATTCGCTCGCTTGGGATACATGGTAAGGTTACTGTTGACAGGCTTGCGGGCGATAGTCTTGGGTATATTGATAATCTGGTCAATCTTGTTGTCGCCGAGGACCTTGGCGGCGTTTCGATGGATGAGGTGATGCGTGTCTTGCGTCCCAGCGGCATAGCTTACATCAAAGAGGGGCGGTCCTGGACGAAGCGGGTCAAGCCCCGGCCGGAGTCGATCGATGAGTGGACGCATTATCTGTACGATTCGGGTAACAATGCCGTTAGTGGCGATCTTGTTGTGGGTCCGCCGCGGCATTTGCAGTGGCAGGGCAGCCCGCGATGGTCCCGCCATCACGACCACATGGCCAGTGTCAATGCGATGGTTTCTTCCGGCGGCAGGATGTTTTACGTTATCGACGAAGGGAGCCGGGCGTCGGTTCTGCACCCGCCGAAATGGCATATTGTTGCCAGGGATGCGTTTAACGGCGTGGTTTTGTGGAAGCGTCCATTAGTCAACTGGCATCCTCACTTGTGGCCCTTAAAGAGCGGCCCTGCGAATCTGCCCCGGCGGTTGGTGGCGAAAGATAATGTTGTTTATGTGCCTATGGGTGTCGATGAGCCGCTTGTGGCTATTGACGCGGCGACGGGCGCGAAATTATTGGAATATGACGGGACTGTCGGGACCGAGGAATTGATCCTTTCCGACAGTGTGCTGTTTGTGCTTGTCAACGAACTGCCGTATCATTTTCAGGACGACAAGTACATCGGCGAGGGGAAATATCCCGACAGTCGGGTCAGCAGGTTTCCGAGGATGGATCGAAACTGGGGCGGTGTGCAGGCGAGTTCGTGGCTGGAGAGTCGGCGTGCTATCAAGGCCTTTGATTCGGCGACCGGCAGAGCCCTGTGGCAAAGAAGCGGTAATGTCGTTCCACTTACGTTAGCGGCTGACAGCGAGCGGACGTATTATTATGACGGCGAAAAGATCCTTGCCCTTGACCGTGCCGATGGAAAAGTGCTGTGGTCGTCTAACGAAGTTCCCACGTGGAGTGCCATGCAGTCGTGGTTTGCCCCGACGCTGGTGGTTTACGGCGGCAAGGTCCTGTTCGCCGGCGGTGAGAATATAAAACTGACATACATGGGATATCCCGAAGGGTCGGGCGAGGATACGATGTTCGCATTTTCGGCGAAGACGGGCAAACAGCTCTGGAAGGCGGACCATCCTAACGGCGGATACAATTCGCCGGAAGATCTTCTCATTGCCGATAGCCGCGTTTGGACAGGGTCTACCGGAGACAGTAAATCAGATGGGATATTAAAGGGTCACGATCTCGGGTCGGGCCGGATAACAAAGGAACTTCCGCCCACCGTCGAGACGAAGTGGTTTCATCATCGCTGTTATCGTGCCAAGGGGACGGAGAAGTACCTGCTCATGTCGCGAACGGGTATCGAGTTTCTGGATCTGCAGACCAAGGAGTGGACGCCTAACCACTGGGTGCGGGGCGGATGTCTGTATGGCGTGATGCCTGCCAACGGTCTGATCTACACACCGCCGCACGATTGCCCATGCTATATCGAGGCCAAGCAATACGGCTTTAACGCCTTAGCTCCGACGTCGGAGTCAAGGCGTACAATACCGAAACTGACGGATAACGAGAGGCTGGAAAAGGGCCCAGCATACGGTAAAATATCAAATATAAAATATAAAATATCAAATCGAGATGTTTGGCCGACGTATCGCGGCGATAGTGCACGCAGCGGCCATACGGCGACAGCCGTTCCTGAGTCCCTTCGGCGTCTGTGGAAACGTCGGATCGGTGGTTCGCTTACCAGTCCGGTCAATGCGGATGGCAAAATATTCGTCGCCGAACGCGACAGGCACGTATTGCACGCCATTGACGAAAATAGCGGAAGGACCGCGTGGCAATACACCGCCGGCGGGAGGATCGATTCGCCGCCGACTATATATAAGGGTTCGGTTTTGTTCGGTTGCGCGGATGGGTATGTCTACTGCCTGCGGTCGCAGGATGGCCGGCTTGCGTGGCGGTTCCTTGCGGCGCCGGCTGACCGGCGGACGGTGGCTTTCGAGCAGCTCGAATCGGTCTGGCCGCTATCCGGCAGCGTGCTAATTCAGGACGATGTTTTGTACTGCGTTGCGGGGCGTTCGATGTTCATCGACGGCGGTTTGCGGATGTACCGGCTGGAGCCGCTGACGGGCAGGAAACTTGGCGAAACGGTGATGAGCGATCGCAATCCCGAAACGGGCAGTAATATGCAGGACACTATTTCGGGGCTGAATATGGCTGTGGCTCTGCCGGATGTTCTTTCCAGTGATGGCGAGAGGGTCTATATGCGGTCGCAGGTTTTTGACCTTGACGGCGAGCGTGTCGAGCTTGGCCCTTACCAGGCGGGCAAGTACGACCATCTTTTCAGTCCAGCCGGGTTCCTTGACGATACGTGGTTTCATCGCAACTACTGGCTGATGGGCTGTCTGTACTCGGCTGGGCCGGGCTACTCCAAGAGCGGCAAGGTGACGATCTCCGGAAAGATACTCGTTCATGACGACGAGATAACGTACGGTTACGGCAGGGAGGACCAGTATTTCCGGTGGACGACTCAAATGGAGTTCCAGCTTTTCGCGGCGCGGCACGCCAAAGATGCCGAAAGCGGCAATGGCAAAAAGAGTAAGTCGAAGAACACCAATCCGAAGGGCTATATCTGGCAAAAGCAGGTTCCGCTACGGGCCCACGGGCTTGTATTAGCGGGCAGGACTCTTTTCGTTGCCGGTCCGCGGGATATTGCAGATGAAGAAGAGATCATGATGGTGCTCGATTCGGCGAAGGCCCAAAGTACCCTGATAAAACAGGACAAGGCTTTTCGCGGTGAAAGTGGGGGGTTGCTGATGGCTGTGTCCGCTGATGACGGGGCCGAGCTAAGCAGTATCGAACTTGACACGCCGCCGAGGTTCGACGGTATGATCGCCGGCGGCGGCAGGCTCTACTTTTCCGGGATGGACGGTTCTGTGCAATGTTATGGTAAATAGTTAAGGATAAGGTTGCATGAAGAAGAAATGTGTGGTGTTGATCGGCGTTGTTTGTTTGTTTTCTTTTGCCTGCTTTGCCGCCGGTTCAGCCGAAGGGATTCTGGCCGGCTCGGGTGTTAAGGGCGGGTTGGTGGTTCATGTCGGATGCGGAGATGGGAGGCTTACGGCGGCATTATGTGCCAATGACAGCTACCTTGTGCAGGGGCTTGACAGGGACGCGGCGAAGGTTGCAAAGGCCCGCGGGTATATCGAGTCGCTTGGTGTTTACGGAAAGGTTACAGTTAACAAACTTCGCGGCGATAGCCTGCCGTATATCGATAATTCGGTCAATCTTGTTGTGTCGGAGGATTTGGCGGGCGTTTCGACCGATGAGGTGATGCGGGTATTGTGTCCCGAGGGTGT
>DAOVVQ010000015.1 GCA_030637065.1 Planctomycetota bacterium | reverse complement strand
CCCGAACTATAAACAATTATGCACCGACAGAAACCGCCATGCCGAGGCGGTCGAAGTTGTTTATGACCCACGTAAGACAAGCTACGAACAATTGGCGAAGCTGTTTTTTGAAACGCACGATTTTACGCAGCTAAATCGCCAGGGCCCCGACATCGGAATGCAATACAGGTCTGAAATATTCTATCTCAACGACGAACAGGCTGAAATTGCAAAGGGGCTGATCGTTACGCTCAGGCAAAAAAAATTCGATGTCAAAACCAGGCTTTCGCCGGGATCGAAGTTCTGGCCAGCGGAAGATTACCATCAGGACTACTACGACAAGACGGCAAAGACACCATACTGCCACATATACAGGAAGATCTTCTGACACGAATGCACACCGCGTCCCGGTTCGTCTGCTAAGGGCGATCTTTCATGGCACTGGGGGTGGTGTCTACTTCGAGGTCGCCGAGGGCAAACTGAATGCCGTAGAGATAGTGCTCTAACACCCGCGCATCCCAGAAGATGTGGAAATCGTGGCCAAGCGAACAGTAGAAAACGCGTCCTTTGCCGTAGTCCCTCACCCACGAGACCGGAAAGTCCAGGTCATCGCGTTTCATTTTCGCCCTCTTCTCAGCGCTCATGTCGGACTTTGTCTTATCGAGACTGAGCAGAACCCTGACTTTTTCGCGCGAGTATGGGCCGGTGAACTGGTAGATCTCGTCTTCGATCTCGAAGGTATCGCCCTTGAAACCGGCGTTGATCGGATGGCCGGGCTCTTCGACCTTGATCGTAACCTTCTCATGCCAGGGATGGCCATCGAAAACGCCTCCGATCATCTCGGCACCTTCGGGCCAGTCGCTCTTGAACTTTGCCACAAAATTAGTCGTTGCCGCGTGAATACCGATGAAACCTTTGCCTGAACGGATGAAATTGAGAATGCCGTCCTGGATCTCAGGGTCCTCCAGGCAGGACATACGGTTGGAATTGTTAAAGAGCAGCGCATCGAACGGCGCGAGGCCGGCAGCCTTAAGCATCGACGGATCGGAGGTGTGTGTGACCTCGAATGCACCGGTCCGGCGGCCCATCAACTCGAGCGCCACTTTACCATGCGGAGTCGCCTTGTGGTTCGCTTCGGGACCGAGACTGAAAACGAGCAGCTTTCGCAGCTTATGCGGTTTGACGAGCGCCTTGTCCGGGACAGCGGCCTTGATCTTTGCCATATCCTCAGAACTCAAGGGCGGCCACTTCTCCGCGATCGCAGGCGGGGCAACCGACAGCAGCATAGAGATAAACAAAAGAACAAAGGCGTATCTTGTTATGAGCATTGTATTTCCTTTCACTATTTATGGATTATTACAGCTTTCGCTCACAGCCGCCATGGACTGCGCATCGAGCGCGTGAGCATCCGGTTGGCAGCAGGGTCATTAACGAACCGCTCCTTTTCGGGATCCCAGGTGAGTTTTCGCTCAAGTTGCGTCGCCATGTCGCTTAAGTGGCAAAAAGTGTCCACGGTTACCGCATCGTCGATCGTACAGATGGTTTTTGCCCGGCTCTTGATGCAATCGAGAAAATTAGCGGCGTGATCGAGGCTCTTATAAAGATAAATGTCATTTGCGCCGGTCGCCGAATCGAGCAGCGATTTCGGATGTGCTTCGATCCTGCCCCTGGCGACACTGACCCAGCCCTGGGTCCCCTCAAAGACCGTCCCGTGCCCGCCGGGTATCCTGAATCGCTTCTTCCACGAGCCCGCCGACGGAGTGCCCTTGAATTTCAGCGGCATGCCGGTCTTTGTGTAACGTGCATCAATGTTCCAGTCGACGGCTGTGTCGCAGACGCCCTCATTGGGAAAGACTCCTGTGCCCTGTATCTCGACGGGCCCGGTTAACTGCTCGCCGGCTCCCCAAAAGGCTATATCCAGCGGGTGCACACCCCAACCGGCGATCCAGCCGAGGCAATAGTCGGTGATAAAAGGCCATACCTTCGGCTCGCCGCTTATGGACGGGTCGGTAGTTACCCTGTTCGAGCAGCGGTCTTTGGTATACGGCGTAAAAGGTGCCGGGCCGAGCCACATATCATAATCGAGCCCAGCGGGGACGGGTGCGACCTCAAGCGATCCACCACTTCGACTTACGGGCGACCAGACGTAAACGGTCATCAACTCGCCGATCTTTCCGTTTCGCACCAACTCACACGCCCGGCGAAATTTCACATCGGACCGCTGCTGAGTACCGAACTGAAAGACGGTTCCATGCCGCCTGACGGCATCCCGCAACGTCCAGTCCTCATGGAGACTTAGCCCTAACGGTTTTTCAAGATAGACATCCTTGCCCGCCCTGATCGCGGCAAGTGCGTGTAATACATGCCAGTGGTCCGGGGTTGCGATAACGACCGCGTCAATATCGTCCCTGGCGATGAGGTCGCGAAAATCGTTGTATTCATCGATGCCAGGGTATTGCTTTTTGGATCGTCCGGCGGCATAGCAGCTCTCGATCTTCACTCTGGCCGCTGTGCGTCTCTCGGCGATGACGTCACTTACGGCGACAACCTGAAAGCCCGGCAGGGAAAGAAATCCCTCTAAAATCTGCCTGCCCCGGTTGCCGACTCCGATAAAGCCCAAAGTAACGCGCTCACTGGCAGCGACCGCCGTCTTGCCCAGCGACAGGCAGGGTGATATAAAAGGAAATGACGCCGAAGCAGCCGCTGTGACGCCGGCTGAGGCCGACAAAAACCGCCGCCGGTTCATTATTCGAGCACCTTTCATGCCTGTTTCATACCTCCATTGGTCAAAGAACGGACAGCGCCATTGCCACCTGACACCGCCATCTTTGTCATGGGTTGGGATAATGACAGATTTTGCTCTTAGTACTTCTTTCTGAACCTAGCTGTGGGGATATTCAGCAGTTTTCGGTACTTGGCAACGGTCCTGCGGGCGAGTTTGCCCATCCCCGCTTCGGCTAATTTGTGGCGAATATCGTCGTCGTTTAGCGGCTTGGATTTGTCCTCGTCGTCGACAATCTGCTGGAGCCGGGCCCTGACAGCGTCCCAGCTTCGACTCTTACCGTTTGCATCTTCCATCCCGCCGCTGAAGAACCCCCGCAGAGGCAGTATTCCCTGGGGACACTGGATATATTTTCCGGCAACGGCACGCGAGACAGTCGCGATATGAACGCCCACCTCGTCGGCAACCGTCGCCATGGGCAGGGGCTTAAGGAAGAGCTGGCCCTTTTCAAAGAACTCGCTTTGACGCCTGACCACCGCCCGCGCCACCCTTAGCAGCGTATTTTTTCGCTGGACGATCGCATCCATGAACCACTGGGCCGAGCGGACATTCTGCTGGAGAAACTCGCGGGTCTTAGTGTCGATCTTGCGGTCACGGGACATCTTCGAATAATAATCGTTTATCCTCAGATTGGGGATGTGCGTATCGGTCAGGGTGACGATATAGCCGGGTCCGCTTTCATTGGGCTCGACGCTGATATCGGCGGTGATCGGATGATTGTCGTTTCTGCCGACCTGAAGACCGGGCGAGGTGTCCAGCTTGCTCATGTGCCTGATCGCATCGTTGATCTGCTCGACATCGCACTTCATCTTCCGGGCGATCTGCGGCAGGCGGTTATCCAGCAGGTCGTTCCAGTGATTCTTCACCAGACGCATCTCAAACGACATATCTTCCGGAAACTGCGCCATCTGGATCAGCAGGCATTCCTTAAGGTCCCGTGCCCCGACCCCTGTCGGCTCGAGCTTCTGGACAAGCCCCAGTGCCTCGTTTAGCTCGTCGATACCGAAGTTGTGCTTGTCCTTATTGTGCAACTGCTCGACCCTGACAGTCAAATAGCCCTTTTCGTCGATATAGTCGATGATCAGGCTGCCGGCCTGCTTGACCGGTTCCTGGGCCTCGACCAGCCCCCACTGCTCGATCAGATGGTCGTTGAGCGATTTTTCGTTAGCGGCTGTGTTGCGCAGCGCTTCGAGCTTGCGGTCCGGCTCATCGGAGCTGCGCCGAACGCGATATGGAAGCACACTGTCCATGTGATCGCTAAAGCCCCCATCGGTTTCCCCCAAGGTCGCCAGCCGCTGAAAATCTTCAACATTATTGGAGTTATCTTCAACGACCAGTTCCTGCTGATCGACCGCATCGGCTGAGGCCTGCGAATCTTCCTCGCCGCCGGCCTGCTGATCGAGACCGTCTTCGGGCTGATCCTGAGCCACCTCGAGAACCGGATTGCTGTTCAATTCGGCCTCTATCTTTTCCTGAAGCGCCAATAGCGGAAGCTGCAACACCTCCATAGACTGGATCATGCGCGGAGCGAGCTTCATCCGCTGCTCCATACGCATATGACCTGTCATCGACATCTTCATGGATAAACCACCCGTAACCGCTTAATCAACATTTCCGGCCCCCTCACACGCACATTATACCACAAACCAGCGGGAAAGTAACATTTCAAATGAAAACTTAGCGAAGAATCTCTCTAAATCCCGCCCAAGACGGGTTTGCCAGCCCGCAGCTACTCCAGCCGGCTCCTCGCCTGTATCGCATCAGCCAACATCGAGCCGCTGGCGTATTCGATACTGCTGCCCGTAGCCAGACCGCGGGCAAGCCGGGTGACCCTGACATTCAAGGGCCGAAGCAGAGAGCTGATATACAGAGTCGTGCCGTCACCTTCGATATTCGGGTTCGTCGCCATCACCACCTCGGTAACCGAACCGGCCCGCACACGCCTTACGAGGGCATCTATCGTCAGGTCGCTGGGCTCGATGCCCTCTAAGGGGGCGATGTGACCGTTGAGAACATGGTAGACCCATTTGCACAGACCGGTCTTTTCGAGACTGATAACGTCCTTCGACTGCTCGACTACGCAAATAACGCTGTGATCGCGTCGGGAATCCGAGCATATCCGGCAGGTCTCATCCTCAGCAAGACCGAAGCATATACTGCACTGGCGAATATTCTTCTTGAGGTCGCCGATCGCCTTAGCCAGCCCCATCGCCTCGTCAGCGGAGGTCCGCAGGATATGAAAGGCCATCCGCTCGGCTGTCTTGGGACCAACCCCAGGCAGCCTGCCAAACTCTTCAATAAGCTTATTCAAACTTTCGGTATATTCAGGATTCATCACGGCACCTTACAGAGATTCTTTTTGCAACTTACGCCTGTCCAAAAAACACCATATAATTTATCGCTTGTGCTGTCAACACCTTTACCTGGTGGCTTTCAGGGCGCGATCGTGTTTCGGGTCGATTTCGAGGGCCTTTCGGTAGGCGGCTGAGGCCTCGTTTTTTTGGCCGTTATAGCTCAGGACCACGCCGAGATTGCAGTACAGGTCGGCATCGTCTGGGTGGGTAAGCAGGAGCAGTCTGAACTGCTCGATCGCCTCTTCGTATTTTTTCAGTTGTGTAAGCGCTACCGCCAGATCGTATCTTGCCCGCACAAAGTCCGGGTCGATCTTAACCGCCGCGCGGTAGTGGCTTACGGCTTCGTCGAATTCCTTTTGCTCGAACAGGGCCATAGCCATGCTGTGATGTACGTTGGCTTTCTCCTCGATTTTGAGCGCCTTTCGGTAGTGGTACATCGCGCCGTCATAGTCGGCGGTGTCCTTGAGGACGTTTGCCAGGTTAAAATGTACTTCGTACGAGTCTTTTTTGAGTTGTAAGGCGATCTTGAAATGCTCGATGGCCTCGGCAAATCTTTGGTGTTCTTTTAGCGTAATACCCAGATTATTCTGCATGATATAGTTGGTTGGCGCCGTCTGGCACGCATGTTCGAACAGGGTGATATTGTCTCTCCAATACCGCACCTGTTTGCGTGTGCCGATCAGCATCAGCAGGCACAGCAGCACCGCGACGGTCGAGACAGCAGGCCTGAGTGTGCGCCGTCTTGCAACGAGTTCGGCGAAGGCCCACGCTATCATGATAGATATTCCGATCGACGGCAGATATGTATAGCGGTCAGCCATTGATTGGACGCCTACCTGGACCAGGCCGATGACGGGGACGAGAGTGCCGAGGTACCAGAACCATCCGACCGCCAGATATCCCCGTTTACGCACCAGACAAAGCACGAGGGTCGTCATTGCCAGCAGCACCGCGAAGGCCGCTATCGGCTGCCACATCGGTATGCCAGCTGTGCTAAACGGATACAGCGGCGCCAAGTTGACGGGCCAGACCATCTTGCCTAAGTAGCTGACGTATGATACCAGGGCGTTGGGTATCCGCAGGTTCAGGGGTATGTGTTCGATCTGGACCATTGCCCCGCCGCGCTGCTGGACGATGAAAGTGATCACACTTGAAAGGGCTGCCAGGGCGATCAGTGGGATTTTTTCACCGATAAGCCGGGCGGTCGATGCGGCTGGGAAGACGGGTCGATGCAATTGGTCGCTGAGCGGGCCGGACTCGTCTTTTTGCCATGAAAATCGCCCAAGCGGCCAATAGTCCAACAGCAGCAGCACAAACGGAAGCGTTACGACCATCGGTTTTGCCATCAGGCCGAGACAAAGGCCCGCCATCACCAGAAGATAGCGGATAATGCCCGCCCGGCGTGCGTAACGGATATAAGCCCATAAGGTCAGCATCCAGAAGAAGGTGCTCAGGACGTCCTTTCGCTCCGCTATCCAGGCGACGGATTCGACGCCGAGGGGGTGAATGGCGAACGCGACAGCGGCAAAAACACTTGGCCAAAGCGACCCGGTCATCCATTTCAGCAGCAGAAAGAGCAGGATCGTGTTGGCGACGTGCAGGAGCAGGTTGGTTATGTGGTGGCCAGCCGCATTCGTGCCGAAAAGCCTGCAATCGATCATGTGGCTGATCCATGTCAGAGGGTGCCAGTTCGAGGCGTGGCTTTCGGTAAACGCCCAGACGATCGATTCGCGGGAGAGCCCTTCGTTTACGTGCGGGTTTTTCGTGACGTATTTGTCGTCGTCATAGTTGACGAATTCATTGACACGAACACGCTCGAAGGCAACAAAAGTAACACCAGCAAGAAGCAGGCAAAGCCAGAGAGTTTTTAGTCTGTCGCTGTTGGCTTTCATTGGCGGTTAACGGTCCCGGTAATTATGTTATAGGTTCCACGCCTTTGCGAATTGTTTGAAGCTGCGGTCGTATGTTTTTTCGATCTCGTCAGGAAAACAGCAGGCCGGGAGTTGCTGGCTTGACAGATGATATTTCAGGCACTGGCAGCAGATACCCTTTCTGCTGCAGCCGGGGTAGGAACAGTTGCATATTTCGAGATTTTGCTCTTTTTGACATTCCATGTTTTTTGGTCCCTTCTGTTTTTAACCACGAATTTAGCAGATTTTCACGGATTATAGTTCTATATCCCCGTTTCAGGTCACATCCGGGGTGGACGCTGCTGTGCGGGACTGACGGTTAGTTTACTAAATTCTTCTTAAAAGTGCAGTTCTATTATGTCCTTGTCTGACGGTTGATATGTTCTGTGTACGTTTTGGCCGTCGTGTATGTTTTCGCCCCATGCCCGGGCGGATCTCAGTTTTTGGGCGAGCTCGCGGTGTACCAGGTTCGCCAGGTCCTGTACCGTCGCACCCGTCGGCATCGTAAACGGGTCCTTCATGTCAGCCGGCTTTCCGGGCTTCTTCGCATAGACCCTCACTATATCGAGCATCCGGTATATCCCAGCCATAAGCCGGATCAGGTCCTGTTCAGATTCCGCGGATATTTCGACGATATCGAAATCGGGTGCGCAGAGCCGGGTTAGTTCTTCGGTAGAGCCGGGCTTTGCAAGGTCAGTCCTTGTAGCAATAATGAAGGCCTTTTTGCCCTGGAGGTTCCCGGTTGTGTCGGTTTCCGCGGTTTTTTCATCAATCAGGAGTCGGTGCGATTCGAGATAATCCGTCGAGATAAGCACCTGCTCTTCGATGTCCTGGGTAAGGTCGATCACGATAGCGATTATGTCGCAGGTTCGGTACGTTCCAACCTGGCCCGGTGCGGAATAATCGGCGGTGATCGGGGGCATGTCCACAAGCTGGATGGCGACGTCTTCGTAATGGGCCATGCCGGGGACGGGTTTGACGGTGGTGAAGGGGTAGTCTGCGATATGGACCTTCGCGTTCGAGAGGGCGCCGACTATGGCGCTTTTGCCGCAGTTCGGTGTCCCGATCAGTACCACCTGGCCTGCGCCGCTCTTGGGTACGTGGAAGATGTCTACGTGTTTCGCGCCGCCTTTTTTTTCACCTGAGGTCGCCGCCTTCAGCTTGCTGAGCTTCTTTCGCAGCTCGGCCCGCATATGCTCAGTCCCCTTGTGCCTGGGGATCGTGCGGAGCATCTCCTCAAGAGCAAGCAGCCGCTCGGCATCGTCGGAGGCACTTCTATACCACTTGTCGGCCTTCAAATATTCAGGTGTAAGATTTGCCGGCATAGTAAAGAACCACGGATTACGCGGATTTCACGGATTTGTATCAATTAACCTTTTGTACTCTAATGAACGTGCACCGAAATTGAATAATAATCCCAAATTCAGGCCGGTTACTTTCAAATAATTCAACACTTGAGCTGTTTCAATATCAGATATCGCTCTGATCGCTTTCAACTCAACA
Source organism: Planctomycetota bacterium (assembly GCA_030637065.1). Taxonomy (GTDB): domain Bacteria; phylum Planctomycetota; class Phycisphaerae; order Sedimentisphaerales; family Anaerohalosphaeraceae; genus DAOVVQ01. The sequence continues at coordinate 15,798 of DAOVVQ010000015.1, read as the reverse complement.
ACTATCTTATCGTAAGCCACAAAGTCACAAACAAACTTTTTTGCAAATCTGTGTTTATAAAAAACATCAACAGGCTTTTGCCGCTCATAAGGTATCTCTCTTAAATCAAACTCAATTGCAAGTGCCTCTTCATAGACACTTTCAACAAATCCCGCCCCCATAACCGCATGGACCTCCATCGCAGCACCAATAATATCCCTCGTTAATTCAAAATGTAGCAAATCGCCCTCTGCCAAGCTATATCCTCTTTTAAATCCGTGAAATCCGTGTAATCCGCGGTTTTTACCCAGCGACCAATTCTGCGACCAGGTCTCCGACCTCGGCTGTGGAGTATCCCATCCGTCCGGCGGCTAATGATTTCAGCTTTGTACCGGTGACGGTCCTCACAGCCTGTTCGATCTTTTGGCCGGCCTGGTCTTCGCCCAACGATTCGAGCATCATTTGTGCCGCGCATATTGCAGCTAAGGGATTTATGACGCCCTTTCCGGTGTACTTCGGGGCGCTTCCGCCGATCGGCTCGAACATGCTGAGGCCCTCGGGATTAATATTGCCCCCAGCCGCAATTCCCATTCCGCCCTGCGTTATCGCGCCCAGATCGGTGATGATGTCGCCGAACATGTTGCCGGTTACGAGCACGTCGAACCATTCGGGGTTCTTTATCATCCACATACATGTCGCGTCGACGTGGTAGTAGTCACGGTTGATCTCCGGGTAGTCCTTTTCGCCCATCTCGTTGAAGGCCCGCCACCAGAGGTCGTATACGTATGTCAGGACGTTTGTCTTGCCGCAGAGAGCTAATGTGTTTGTATCGCCTTTGCCCCGTGCCTTCTTGCCGTGTTTGGCGGCGTACTCGAAGGCGTATCTCAGGCATCGGTCGACCTGGTAACGGTTGTAGACCATCGACTGCGTGGCTACCTCGTGCGGTGTGTCTTTCATACTGAAGCCGCCGGTCCCGGTGTATATCCCGCCGGTGTTCTCACGGACGACCACGTAGTCGATATCGTCGGGGCCTTTGCCTTTTAAGGGGCACTCGACGCCGGGAAAGAGCTTGACCGGCCGCAGGTTGATGTATTGATCCAGCGCGAACCGGGCCTTTAAGAGGATGCCCTTTTCGAGGATTCCCGGCTGAACATCGGGATGACCGATAGCGCCCAGCAGGATCGTATCGAATGCGCGCAGTTCTTCCACACCGCTATCCGGCAGCGTCTCGCCCGTCCTCATATACCTTTCGCCGCCGAAATCAAAATCGGCCAGTTCGACCTTAAAACCAAACTTGTCGGCAGCAGCCTTAACGACCTTAACAGCCTCAACAGTAACCTCAGGACCCGTCCCATCGCCGGGCATTACAGCAATCTTATAGCTCTTCATCAAACACTTTCCTTTCTTTTTCTGTAATCCGTGGTTATTATTTCCTGCTAATATGTTTGAGCAAACCGCCGTTGTTTATTATCTCGATAGCGAAATCCGGCAGGGCCTTAAATTCCAGCTTCGTGCCCTGCGTCTTATTCTCTATGACGCCCTTTTCGTAGTCGATCTCGATCTCATCGCCGTCATTTATCTTTTCTATTGCGCCAGGCAGTTCGACGACGTAAAAACCGCAGTTGATGCAGTTCCGGTAAAATATCCGGGCAAATGACTGCGCGATAATCGCGCCGACCTGTGCGCCCTGAATGGCCCAGACGGCATGCTCACGGGACGAACCGCATCCAAAGTCGTCGCCAGCGACAACAACATCGCCGGCAGCGCACTTCTCGATAAACCCGGCATCCAGATCCTCCATACAATGCACCGCAAGCTCCTTAGCATCGTCAGTATTCAAATACCGGGCCGGAATTATCTCATCCGTATTAATATGATCCCGCTTATATACATGTGCTTTGCTCATTTTGGTTTCCTGTTCAAACTCTTTCTTTTTTACATGAATTTTCTTGGATCCGTCAGCTTTCCTTCAATTGCACTTGCCGCCGCGGTTGCCGGGCTTGCCAGATAAACTTCGCTTTTCGGGCTTCCCATTCTGCCTACGAAGTTTCTGTTCGTCGTGCTTACGCATTTTTCGTCGGAGGCGAGTATACCCATAAATCCGCCGAGGCACGCCCCGCACGTCGGTGCACTAACTACACAGCCGGCCTCATAGAATATCGAACCCAGGCCTTCGTCCATCATCTGCTTCCATATCTCCGGGGTCGCCGGGACGACTATCGTCCTGATGGCGACAGCCTTACCCTGCATTATCTTCGCCGCGATCCTCAAGTCCTCTATTCTCCCGTTCGTGCAGCTTCCGATATAGGCCTGGTCCATCTCTTTTCCGCTGCATTCGCCGATCGGAACTCCGCCGCTGGGCAGGTGCGGGAGTGCTACCATGGGCTCTAACTTCGAGCAGTCGAACTCCTTGACGGCGACATATTCAGCTTCGGCATCGGAATCGTAAACCGTATATTCGGTCTTGTCCTTGAGATGCTCGTCGAGATACTGTTTCGTGGTCTCGTCAAAGCCTATGATCCCGTTCTTTGCGCCCGCTTCGATCGCCATGTTCGTGACAGTCATTCTCGCTTCCATGGTCATATCACCAAGGGCCGACCCGGTAAACTCCATCGCGCGGTAGAGCGCACCATCGGTCCCGATCCTTGCGATGACAGCGAGTATCACATCCTTGCTGTAAACGCCGGGCGGCAATGTGCCGTTTAATACGAATTTCATCGATTCGGGGACCTTAAACCAGAGCTGCCCCGTAGCGATCGCCGCAGCCAGATCCGTCGAACCGATACCGGTACTGAACGCACCGAACGCACCGTAAGTACAAGTATGCGAGTCTCCGCCAACGATCACCTCGCCGGGCCGGATGTGGCCCTGTTCGGGCAGCAGCGCGTGGCAGACCCCCGCCTTGCCGATCGGGTAGTAATGCTTGATCTTCTTTTCGCGGGCCCACTTATCGAGACGTTTATGAAGCTCAGCGCTCTTTATATCCTTGGCCGGCTGAAAGTGGTCCGGTGTAACTACGATTCTTTCCGGATCAAAAACCTTGTCGATACCGTTTTCCTTCAGCATCGATATCGCCGGCGGCGTCGTCACATCGTGACACATTATCACATCGATCTCAGCACTAATAAGATCGCCCGCGCAAACAGCATCTTTACCAGCCGCCTTAGCAAGTATCTTCTCTGTCATATTCATTGGCATATGTCGCACTCCTGTTTAGTTCGTTATAAAGAAACCACGGATTTCACTGATTTCACGGATTTTTTACAGTTCAATTTTTGTTTCCGGTTCCGTATCTTCTGCCGCTACCATCCTGTTTATCGCGTCGACGTAAGCCTTCGCGCTTGCCTCTATGATGTCCGTCGATACGCCCCGGCCCACGAAGGTCCTTGTGGTCCCTATCCTTACGGTTGCCTCGCCCAATGCTTCTTTTCCGCTTGTTACCGCCCTTATGGCATAGTTTTCGACCTTCGGCTCAAGACCCGTCGCCTGCCTTATCGCCTCGTACGCGGCATCAACGGGCCCGTCCCCACACGCCGCAGCCTGGGTCAGACCGTCCTTTGTCCGTATTTTTACACTGGCAGTCGGCAGCGTTCCCGTTCCACATGCGACGTGGAGATATTCGAGTTCGTAAACGTGCTCTATCAGCCGGACCTCGTCGCTTATGATCGCCGCAAGATCCTCGTCGAAGACCTCCTTCTTCTTGTCGGCGATTACCAGGAACCGTTCGTATACGTGCTCGAGTTCCTCGTCGGAGAGGCTGTAGCCGATCTCTTCGAGTCGGTGTCTCAGACCGTGGCGTCCGGTCCGGGCGGTCAGTATGACCCTGCTCTTTGGCGAGCCGACGTCTTCGGGCTTCATTATCTCGTATGTCTCGCGTTTCTTGAGTACCCCGTCGACGTGGATCCCGGAGCTGTGCGCAAATGCGTTCGCCCCGACGACAGCCTTGTTGGCTGGCACAATAAAGCCTAACATGTCGGCGACCATCCGGCTGATGCGGCAGAATTCGCGACTGTTTATGTCGGTGTCTATATCGAAGAAGTCCTGCCGGGTGCGGATCGCCATTACGACCTCTTCCATGGCGGCGTTTCCCGCACGCTCCCCGACGCCGTTTATCGTACACTCCACCTGACGGGCTCCGTTTCTCACACCCGCCAACGAATTAGCGACAGCCATGCCAAGGTCGTCGTGGCAGTGGACGCTGATCGTGGCCTTACCTATATTAGGGACCTTTTCGCAGATGCTCGCGATGAGCCTGCCGAACTCGTATGGGATTGCATAGCCGGTCGTGTCGGGAATATTCAGCACCGTAGCGCCCGCATCGATAACGGCTTCGAGTATCCGGTAGAGGTATTCCGGATCCGCCCTGCCGGAGTCTTCAGTGTAAAACTCGACGTCGTCGGTGTACTGGCGGGCGTGCTTCACAGCGGCGACGGCCATGTCGATCACCTTGTCCTTCTTCTCGTCGAGGGTCTTGCCGTATTTTTTATCGCCGAACTTGCCTGCAATATGGATATCGGATATGCCAAGTCCGGTATGAATCCTGCTTCTTTTGGCCTTGGCGAGCGCCTTGCCCGCAGCGTCGATATCCGCAGCCACCGCTCGCGAGAGCCCGCAGATAACCGGACCTTGTATCTCCTGTGCTATGAGCGAGACCGCCTCGAAGTCCTTTGGCGAGGAGATCGGAAAGCCCGCCTCGATGATGTCAACGCCCAATCTGGCTAATTGACGTGCGATTTCGAGCTTTTCGCGTACCCCAAGCCGACTCCCAGCCGCTTGCTCACCGTCCCTGAGCGTTGTATCAAATATCTCTACTTTTTGTGCCGACATTTGTCAGTCTCCAAATCTGTTCCCACCTGACCCAAGACCTAAGCCTACGTCAATTCAGGGGATTATGCGCTGTAACGCGCAAAAAATCTATCCTAAACTGAAGCCATTGTATTAAGGATATGTGAGGGGGAGTACTATGCGCCTACCGGCGCAGGAGCAGGCCCGACCGGGCATAGCGATAACGAATTGTGCTGCTAATGTTCATAACGGGCATTATATCGACAAAAGTGGCCTTATGCAAGAGGATTTCGCGGATTTTTGGGCAATATTTTTCCCCCGCCCCTGCTTAGACCAGCCAAAAGGCAAAGTTCTGTTTGACAAATCCCCGTTTTTGCCGGATATATGGGGTTGTCAGCCGTGCTCGTTGTGCCGGCAGAGCGACAGAATGTCGGATGTTTTGGAATTATGCCTTTTTGAGTGGAGATCAAGTATGAATTGTCCTAAATGCAAAGAACAGTTAACCGGGGCAGTTGGCGGAGATGTGCAGGTCGATCAATGCGCCAAATGTAAGGGCATCTGGTTCGACAAGGACGAACTTCGCCGGGCCAAAGATCAGGTGGACGGCGACCTTAACTGGATGGATTTTGATCTGTGGAAGCACCACGATAAATTTTCGGTTTCGGCCAAGGCGGTTAAGTGTCCTAAATGCGACGTGGATATGGCTGCGATCAGCTACGGCAAGACGGGAGTGGAGATTGACTACTGCCTCAAGTGTCAGGGTGTGTGGCTGGACGGCGGCGAGTTCGAGAGGATTATTGACGTGCTGACGGAAGAACTTTTGACAAAGAGCGTTTCGGACTACGTCAAGGCCAGTGTCGCTGAGGCGAAAGAGATTGTCACAGGCTCAGAGGGCCTTGTGTCTGAATGGAAGGATTTTGCAACCGTGGTGAGAATGCTCCAATACCGCGTCCTGAGCGGCAACCAGCATTTGCACAATACATTAGTCGCGTTTGGCAAGAGCAGCCCGTTTACTTAGTCGCCGGTGACGTACTGCAATTGTTCAGGCTGAGGTTATTTGAATTGTGGCAGACTAAATCAAGGAGTTGAACAATGACAAAAGAAGAAATTATCGCATTTGTCGACAAGAATCCCGTTTTCGCCCTTGCAACGGTTGACGGCAATACGCCACATGTTCGCGATATGATGGTTTGCAAGGCCGACGACGAGGGGATCGTCTTTTCCACAGGCAAAGTCAAGGACGTTCACAAACAGATCAGCGCCAACCCAGCCGTTGAGATGTGTTTCTATTCGCCCGATGACCAGGTTCAGGTTCGTATCGCCGGCAGCGTTGAACTTACCGAGGACCTGGATCTGAAGAAGGAGATCGTCGAGAAGTTCGAGTTCCTAAAACCCTGGATCGAATCAGCCGGTTACGAAGCGATGGCGGTATATCGCGTCAAGGGCGGTAAGGCCTGTGTATGGACCATGGAAACGAACGATGCACCCAAGGAATATATCGACCTGTAAACGATCGCCGGTGTGTGGTGGGGACTCGAATTGTTTATAAGGGAGTGAATGATGGCGGAAGACAATTTTCAGGGTGACAAAAAACTACCGATGACGACGCTGCTCGCTCCTTATGAGCGGCGGCTGATCGATAGTAACGTCGAGCGTTTCCCACCCTGGATCGAGGGCTACCACCTGACGCTGATGACTATCCCCTGGTCGATCGGCATGGTGGTCTTCGGCTACATGGCGGGCCGAAGCGGCAACGCCCACTGGCTCTGGCTCTCGTCGCTGATGCTGTTCTTGCAGTGGTTTACCGATTGTTTCGACGGGGCTCTGGGCCGACATCGCGATACGGGGATCCCCAAGTGGGGCTTTTATATGGACCACTTTCTGGACTTTGTCTTTAACTCCTGCGTCTTTATCGGTTATTCGTTTATGCTCGAGGGCGTCAATAAACAATTGGCCCTCTTAATGGTCCCGGTATTCGGCTGTTATATGGTAAGTTCGTTTCTGGCATTCGGCTCAACCGGCGAGTTCAAGATAACATACCTCGGCACCGGCCCTACGGAGATAAGAATATGGTTCATCATCCTGAACGCCGCGATAGCATTTTTCGGCACCGGCTGGATCGAAAAAATACTCGTATACATATTCATCCTGGCGATCCTGTTCCTATGTGTAGTAGTATACAGAACACAAAAATACATCTGGAACGTAGACATGCAGGACGTAAAAAACCGACCCTGATAATTCCAGGGCGTATAATAATAACCTGAGCTTGAGGCAGGAGTTTTTTGCAGATGATGTTGAAGGGTAAAGTCAGAGTGGTTGTGGTGGTTATTGCTGTTGCACTGGTGATCTTGCTGGTCTGGCGGATCGTTTTGCTCAGACCACAGACCGAAGGCGTTAAACCGGCCAGTGACGGCGATCAGCCCGGAGAGGTGGTCCGTGCCGGTGGCGTAAGCTGGCCTTTGTTTCGGTTTGCCGGCGGGCATTTGGGGCTGGCAGCCGGTTCGCTTCCGGATTCTTTGAGGTTTCTGTGGAAGTTCGAGACCACCGATGCGATCAAGTCCTCTGCCGTTATCGCCGGCGGGCGGGTTTTTGTCGGCTCCGGCGACGGCAATGTTTACGCCATCGACCTCGAAACGGGGGCCGGGATATGGTCTTACGAAACCGAAGGGGCGGTCGATGCGGCGCCTTGTGCTGTGGAGGGTATGGTCTTTGCCGGTTCTTCGGACGGTTTTCTTTACGGTCTCGATGCGGTGACGGGCGAGCTTAAATGGAAGTACGAAACCGGCGGCGAGATCATGGGTTCGGCGAACTGGACGCAGGGCTCCGATGGCGGTGTTTGGATTATTGTCGGCAGCTATGACGGTCGGCTTCATTGCGTCGATTCGGTCAGCGGCGATAGCGTGTGGATGTATGAGACGGATAATTATATCAACGGTTCGCCTGCGGTTGATGACGGCCAGGTAATCGCCGGCGGGTGCGATGCGATGATCCATGTCGTCAGTTCCGCCGACGGGGCCGGTATCAAGCAGATCGATACCGGTTCGTATATCGCGGCAACCGCGGCGCTCTCCGACGGTCGGGTCTATGTCGGCAACTACGACGATATTTTCATGTGTGCCGATATCGCCGAAGGCGCAATCGTCTGGGAATATGACGGGTCGGAGGATGCAATATTCTCTTCGCCTGCGGTCGCCGAAGATGTAATAATATTCGGCTCGCGCGACAAGCGGCTGCACTGCCTCAGCCGGGCCGACGGCAGCGTTAAGTGGACTTTTCAGACGCAGGGCGAGATCGACAGCTCCCCGGTGATCTGCGGCGATAAGATCGTCTTCGGCTCGGGCGACGGACGGGTCTATATGGTAAGGCTTACCAGCGGCGAAAAAATCTGGTCTTACGATATCGGCGATGATGTCATGTCGTCGCCTGCGATCGCGATGGACAAGGTCGTGATCGGCTGTGACAACGGTTTTTTGTATGCATTCGAGGCAGTGCGGTAATTATCGCGTTTATCGGCTCAAACTGGTTAGGGGTGTTCGTTTATGCGTATTGCTCAGCTTACTCCGGGTTCCGGGGCCAATTTTTACTGTGAGAATTGTCTGCGTGATGTCGCCCTCGTTCGGGCCATGCGGGCTTTGGGGCATGATGTTTTGATGATCCCGATGTACCTTCCCGTTCAGGGCCGCAGGGAGAAGCAGGTTGCGGCCGAGCCGGTGTTTTTTGGGGGTGTTAACGTCTATCTTCAACAGAAGCTGAGGCTCTTTCGACGGACGCCGCGGTGGCTGGACCGTATCTGGGATTCGGATCGGCTGCTCAGGTGGGTCGGCAGGATGGTGGGTATGACCAGTGCTCGCGATCTTGGCGAGATGACGCTTTCCATGCTGAAAGGCCCTGACGGCCGGCAGGTAAAGGAGCTTGACCGGCTGGTCGGCTGGCTTTGTGACAAGGACAATCGTCCGGATGTGGTCGTGCTTTCCAATGTGCTCCTGGCTGGTCTGGCTGGGGCATTGAAGGAAAAGTTGGGTGTACCTGTCGTTTGTCTTTTGCAGGATGAGGACGGTTTTCTTGATTCTCTGTCGCTCGGCTATGCCGAAAAGGCGTGGAACGAGGTTCGTCGCCGCAACGGCAATATCGACCTGTTCATCTCGGTCAGCAAATACTTTGCCGGCGTAATGCAGGAAAGGCTCGCCATCGGCAGCGATAAGATGCGTGTGGTTTATACGGGGATATCGCTGGACGACTTCAAAGAGGAGGCGGGCAGGCCTGATGTCCCTACGATTGGTTATCTTTCGCGGATGTGTGCCGATCGCGGCTTAGATACGCTCATCGAGGCGTTTATCATTCTAAAGGGCGACGACAGGCTCAGGAACGTTCGGCTCAGGATAATGGGAGGCCAGAGCGTCACGGATAAGGCGTTTTTAGAAGGCATTCGGCGCCGGCTAAGTGACTGCGGGCTAACCGATGATGTGGACTTTCTGACCGACTTTGCAGGGGAAAGCAAGTTCGGCTTTTTGCGAAGCCTTTCGGTATTGTCGGTCCCCGAAAAGAATCCGGTCGCATACGGCTTGTACGTCCTGGAGGCATTAGCAGCAGGAGTCCCGGTTGTTGAGCCGGATATCGGGGTCTTTACGGAACTGCTCGAAGAAACCGGCGGCGGAGTCCTGTATGACGGCGATTCGGCGTCAGCGCTTGCCGAAGCGATCAAACCCCTGCTGCTTGACAGCGATCATGCGCAACAGTTGGGCAAACGCGGACGAGAAGCGATATTTGCAAAATTCGATGTAGCCATGAATGCAGAACAAATGGTGGCGGCCTTCCAGGAAGCCGGCAATGGTGGGAGCGAGTAGATAATGGCGAAAGACCAAGGCGCTATGGATAAGGAAAAGCAAACGGTCCGGTTCATGATCGAGATCTATTGTGCCGACAAGCACGCAACTGCCGCAGATGGCTTGTGCCCGGATTGCCGGGAGCTTTTACATTACGCCGACCAGCGTCTGGACAAATGCCAGTTTGCCCCCGATAAACCGCCGTGCGCCCAATGCAAGGTCCATTGCTATAAACCAGAACTACGCAAACAAATTCAGGAGGTGATGCGTTATTCCGGCCCGCGAATGATAAAAAAACATCCCCTTCTTGCGGTCAGGCACCTGGTGCGCGGGTGGAAGGGCAAGGGCAAGAAGTAATGCTCAGAGTTTGCGCAGCAAACCGATGGGCGTATGCCGCAGTCCGCAGCAAGGGTGGCAGCGTGTCCCGATTTATCGGGACCGATGGGCGATTGCACACTGGCATCCACCATCGGTTGGGGTGACAGTTTGGGTCAGGCAGAGCCATCGAGGTTTCTTGCCTTTTGCAGTGCCGCGAGGGTGAATATCCAGGGGTAGAGTTTTTCAAAATACCATAGCTTTGCGAAATAAAGCCCTATCGGTGTTGCGGTCATTTCGGTGCCGTGGCCGGTTGTTTCGATCAGCCAGCCAGCGGCATTTTCGATTGCATCCCTAATCTGTTCGCCAGAGAGTTTAATATTCCGTTTGAGATCCGGATCCTTTTTCATTCGACCCGACAGCGTCGCCAGAGCATCGAGGGCAAGAGCTGTTTCTTCGATCGATGAGTCGACCGCTCCCGAGCCGCCGAAGCCGCCGTCTTCATTCTGCACGGACAGGAGCCATCCGGCTGCGGTGTCTAACATTTCGGTCTCAGCAGAATAGAACTCCGGCGACAAGCCGCTTAGGCCTATTATCACTCTCGCGGTTCCGTAGACGGGATTTTCCTGCCCGTCCGTAAACTGGTTTCCAAACCAGAGCGGCGACCACGTCCCATCTTCGGTTTGGGTTCGGGCCAGATAGTCAAGGCATCGCAGGATCGACTTTTGAGCTTTCGCCTTCATGGACGGGCTTAAGGTGCCGAGCCACGTATTCATTGCCAGGGCGGCGTGAATAGTCAGGTCCGGTGCGCTTTGGTCGAACTGGAGCTGCGTTCTCCCGCTGCAAAAAGTCGGTATGCCGCCGTCTTTGTTTTGCAGTCCGATGAGCCAGTTTATGCCGTCGCCGGCGGCCCGTATCGCCTCCGGATCGGTGGAATTAAGCTTATACAGTGCGATAAGCGCCCCAGCCGTATCGTCCGCATCCGGCACTCCGCCGGGCCGGTCGGTCCAGGCCCATCCCCCCGGCGGCGAATGCGTGTAAGGATGGCGCGTGCGGTACTGCTGCCCTAAGAGCCATTGCCGGATCTTTTTGCGATCTTCGGCGGGCAGGTTCTCGCTAAAATCGGCACCCTCCGCGAAGGCGTTTACCGACAGCGTGGTAAGCCACGTCGCCAGGTCCGTATCGATCGGCCAGGCCCCATCGTCCCTTACCGAGTCGATCACGAATTCGATGCCCTTCTTTGCGACATGATGCTTCTTTCGGCCTATGATACCCAATGCGATAACAGTGAAACTGGTAAGCGTGGTCGCTTCGAGGAATCCGCCGTGCACCGGCTGGATGTTTTTCAATACCTTAAGCGACTTTCGCCTCGCCAGCCGCCTGATCAGCCGATGGTAAAGATTTACCGGTGGATTAACATGATAACTCACCTGCCCTATCGCGATAAGTGCGGGCAGGGCGTAACTTACCACGCCGAGATTGAGCCACCTGAACAGCGTCTGAGGGAAGATCGCCAGCTCGAACGGCAACGGGTCGATCAGCTTCCAGGCACTGTCGGATTTGCCCAGCCGCCCGGCAAGTGCGCACATCATCAGTATCGGCGCCGAAAATGTCCGGTCCGTTCCGTAAATGGCGGTTATCTGCCTGACGATGTTTTCCGGGTCGACGGTCCCAAGGTGCCTCTTGATCCACGATTCGGCATCGCTGGCCGCCGCCTCATAGCGATGGGTATCCTGAGCCATACCGAAGGCGGCCCATGCAAGCACGGTCGCCGGGACATTACTTATGTCCCTGGTGGTATCGCCGAACCCTCCGTCGAAGTTCGCGTTTGCCGCCAGCCAGTCGAGCCCGCGCCTGATGAGCGGTTGATGCTTCTTGCGGTCGACGGTGGTAAGGGCCCCGATCGCGGTTGCGGTAGCCAGAGCACTCGAAGCGAGCCGGCCCCGCCAGTGGCCGTCGCCGTTTCGCGCAGTGAGCAGATGGGCCTTGATGTTCTTAAGCGTTATATCGATGTCATTTTTGTCAACGTTCATGCTCAGTGCCGTTTTTCAGCTCAGGCTCCCTAATGCCAGCAGCGCGTAATATGTATATTCACAATCCATCGTCTGGTCCGCCCAGTTTGCGCAAAAGCCGCCGGCGGGGTTCCACAACGAGTCTACGAAATCCAGACACGGCTGTTTGATGCCCTCGATGGATGCCCCTGTCAGCGAAAGGGCGTGCAGGGCGGTTGCAGTGCTGAGGATGTCGGGCATCGGCGCCTGCGGCATAGCGAGAAAACCGCCTTCGCCGCAGCATTGTTTCAAAAGCCACTCGGTGGTACGGCTGTCAACATCCTGACCGAGATAATGCAGCACCACCACAGCCGCAGCGGTCGCCGGTGTTAAGCCGACTTTGATAACAGTGTCATTTGTGTAGGACCCGTCGGGCCTGCGCAGTTCGCCAATGCTGCTTATGACACCATCTTTGTCGGGCATATCCTCCGCGATGTCGTGGTACAGGCCCAACGTCAGAAACGACCCATAAGCGGTGCCGTGAGTGCTCCCGACAGACTGGTTATATCCTCCGTTATCGGTTCGGTGCCGCTGAATGTGCCGGAGGGCCCCGTCGCGGCCATCGCCGTCAAGGTCTCGCGAAAGGTCTGCATAGCAGCGCATCAGGCAGGCTAAGTGTACCAGGTCCAGCGAGTCGCCATTGCCGAACCGGTTTGCATAACCCAGAACTTGCTCTGCTGGAACGGGCCGGCCAAGCGCCATCATCGCCTCGAGCCCAAAGACGGTGTAATACAGATCGCTTTGGTCGGTTCGGCCCTTAAATCCACCATCGGGATTGAACTTTCCGGTGATGAACCCGGCCACAAGGTCGGCAGAATCTCCCAATACGCCTTTTGCCTTTGCTGCGGCAGTTAACATGTCTTGTCGCATGGTCATGTCACAATGCCTTGCCTGCTTATCGCGAGGCCGCTGAATCGGACCGGTTCTTTATGGTCGGTATGTCGTTGAATATTTTGCTTATAACCCGTCTAAGCAAACTCTTTAGTGCGATGCTGTCGAGGTCCGTCAGACAGCACATCGCCTCAGCTTTGCAGGCCTCCATCATTTCCGTTGCAGCCGGCTGGATCTTCAGTTCGCCGAAGATCGTTTCGATCTCCGCCAAAACGTCCGCCGGTTTCGCTACCGAGGTCCAGATCGAGTCTATTAGCTGCTTTTGTTCGCCTTTAGCCCGCTCGCCCGCTAAGGCAAAGAGCAGCGACGGCCTGATCGTTTCAATTCTCGAGTCCTGCCCGCCGGACTGGAAGTCGTCTATGTCGTCTCTGATCTGGTACCCGACGCCAAGCGCCCGGCTGTAGCGCGCCAGGATTTCGGTCAAACTGTCGCCAGAGCCCGCCAGATATGCCCCGAGCTTTAAGGCAACGTCGAAGGCGGGAGCGGTTTTCTGCCGGAATATCTCAATAACCTTCTCCGACGATAACAGCTCAGGCTCCCTTAACCACGCCAGCTCCTTTCCCTGCCCGATGCACAGTGCCCGGTGCCCCTCGGCGGCGGCGCTAAGCATCTTGAGCCTGCGGCCCTGGCCAACGTCCAGTTTGGAAAGAAGGTCGTATCCCTGCCCAAGCAGGAAGTCGCCGACATTGAGAGCTATAGGAATCCCAAATTCGGCGTGCAGCGTTTTCTGGCCGTACCGCGTGCTGTCGCCGTCTTCGATGTCATCGTGAATGAGAGACGCCTTATGGAAGCATTCGACGGCGACCGCGGTGGCGATCAGCCCGTCACGCAATTTGCCGCCATCCTGCTCGAGCGCATCGCAAATCGCGGCGGTAAGGAACGGCCTCCATCTTTTCCCGGCGCGGGCCAGCCATTTTAAGGCGAGCTTTTCGACCTGGCTCTGCGGGTCGCCAAGGAGTTTTGTCAGGGATCCTTCCGTGAACCAGCTTTCAACCTCGGTGCGAAGCTGCTCGATGTTCACCATCCCCGTCGGTTCCGTGCTGTTTTCGTAAATCGCCTCCCAGACCCATTCCACGTCCACGGTGGTGTTCGCACAGCCGTCATAGAGCAGCGGTATCGCAATGCTGGGTATCGCGCCGGCCTCCATGTACGGAAATACGTTTTCGAGTACCGACATGCAGCTTACGCCTACGACCGCCTCGATCTGGCCGGTCTTGACCATCGACATTACAACGGGCGAACCTTCCGCGATAAGGACGGCGTAGCCTAATTCCTCGGCCTGTGCCTTGAATTCGTCGTTGAGGCACCGCCCGCAATTCTCACAGAGCAGCCCGAGTTCGTCGAACGCAGCGGGACAGTTGAGGTGGTCGCGAAAGCACTTCGGCAAAAGTAATAACCGCTTGTCATAAGGCGTAGCGGCAATAGTGCCTCGCCACAACTCATTGCTTACGAGTACCGCGGCGAAGTCGGTGTACGTTTCGTCCAGCCCGGCCCGGGCGACGATCTTTTCGGAATGCACCCTCAACTCTTCGATCGGCAGCGGCCCGATGGGTTTCTCGTCGCTGATATATTCCCGCACCGCCTTTAAGAGCCGGTTTCGCTGCTGCTTCGTGGCCGGGATGTTCTCCTGAGGCAGCTTGACGGTCTGTCTGTTTGTCTTGGGGTCATCCGGCATTATTCGATTCCAGTGGGGATTGTGATCGCCGGTCTATCTGCCGGCCTACTTTTCTGAATGTCCTTCGCCATGAAACAACCTCTGTCTTGCCGAGCATCTGGAGCATCGCCCTTTTTATCCACGAGACGCCGCCCGCCCGCTGGTTGTCCCAGAAGAGCTTGGGCACTCTCTTAAAATTGATCTCGTAGCAGGAGCTGTAAAGTTCGAGGTGGTCGGCCCTGATCTTATCTATCGTAAACCTGCCGTCATTTTGAATCTCTTCAATCCGCAGCGGCTCGTAAAAAATCGGGAAGATAACAGCCCGGTACTTTTGCAGTTTTTTTATGAGTTTAAGTGTCTGCTTGACGTCGTCGCGAGTTTCGCCCGGCAGTCCGAGTATTACGCTGAATACCGGAAAAAATCCCGTCTTGTCCATTCGCTCGGCGGCCTGGATGACCATATCGTTCCAGTCTTCAGGCCTAAAGGGTGCGATCTTGCCCGAGCAGCTTTTTGCAACGAGGTGCCCGTTAGCGCTTTCGATCCCCATATTGACCCACAGATAGTCGGTTTTTTGCTCCCACGTCAAAAGCTTCCTGATCTCCCTTAACTGCACCTCGCTAAGCTGTAGTACCGAGGTGATGTTCCCGTGGTCGATCTGCATAAACGACAGGCCCTTGATCCTCTGCATCTCCTTAAGCAGGCCCGCGAGCTTATCGAAATCCGGCGCCGTGCTATCCGAGCCATAGCGGAAAAAATCCTCGGTGCCGCTGACGACCGAGCGTATCCCCGCGGCGACGTTCGTCTGAAGGTCGGCAAGGATGATATCCTGCGGGACATGCGCCATCTTCTTCGCAGCCATAGTACAGAATTTGCATCCCCTCCCGCACCCACGCGACAACTCGACAATACCCAGCATCGACGGCCCCGCTATCGGCTGGATCCTGTCGGCTGCGGTTGTCTTTTCACATATATAAGATTGCGTTTCTCTGCCTTCGATAAGATCCTCGAAGAGCTTCGGCCCCACTCCCTCGAAATAGCCCTCGATAACCACGTCGAGGCATTCATCGCTGGTTTCGTCATCGTACCTGTCCCACTGCCAAGCTCCGCCTCCGCCGCCAACGACCTTAAAGCCGTATTTTTGTTTGGCGCCGATGATCTGCTTGAATATCTTCCTCGTCCAGAATCGCGTGTACAACTCGCCCTTCCAGAAATTCGCCGTAGTCGTATTACTCATCCCCATCCCCAACGGATCGCTCGAGCTAAAACCAACGACCTTCGTCCACGGCCCCAAGAGCCT
>DAOVVQ010000044.1 GCA_030637065.1 Planctomycetota bacterium | reverse complement strand
GACGGCACCGGGATTTGTAAAACAGTAGTGCTTATTATTGGTTGTTACGAACTCATTGTCACCCGTAATGTCATCACCCCAGGTCATAGTGTAAACAGGATCCGTTGGAACCGCCAGTGACGTAAATGAAGCACTCATAACCAACACCATGTTAAGCAATATGAATCTTCTCATAATACACCCCTTTTTCCTGAAAAAGATATCGCTTTCTTCAGTGATCGACGGCAGACAGCACTCACCCGTTGAGCGAGGCACTGTTTGCCTGTGTCTCTCACTTTTCCTCCGAAGAGAACCCATCTATTTGCCCTATTGCACTCGTTACAGGACTCTTCTTCTTCGCAGCCATCCTACAAACGCTATTCCAATACTGCCCAGGACAACTGCGCCCGGAGCCGGGATAGTAGTAGTAGTAAAGCTTTCGCTGTAGTTACCAAACCCCTGACTCTTAACACCAATAATTATCTGGCCGGTGTTAATACCGTTGATGACATCCTGATAGATCTTGCCATCGACGAGGTCAAACAATACTCCGAGTGTCTCACCGGCATGGACTCCGTTGAAGGCAGGCGACGGATCGGCGTCGGCAAGATCGGCTATAGAGCCAAAGACCAGTGAATCATAGTCTGCCGGATCAAAACCAGGCAAATGGTCCGGTGTTGCAGGTTGCGAGAAATCCACATCGGCATCACCAAATTCAAAGATTCCGTCACCATCAGGGTCCGCGCTGTCATCGGCATCCAATAGGTCGACAATCCCCTTATCAAGCAGGACTCCGTCATAGAAGTACACACCATCGATGAAGTAGGAATCGTAAGGATCGTTAAAGCCCGGCTGAACACCAAAAGTAAACAAGACCTGCTCCGGATCGGCAACTTCCGAAACTGTAACATAGAAGGCGCTTTCTCCAAGCAAGCAGGCATTGCCCGAAGGGTCGTTGGTGGTTATACACTCAAAGTTGTATATAACACCTGCCTGTCCGACTTGCGTAAGCAAGCTAGAGGCCACAAAAACTGCGACCAACACAAAAGCTGTTTTCCTCATAATATAACTCCTAACTAAGTATTCTATCTTAGAGGCTGGCAAATAAGCATCGCCTTGTGACGCCATGTATAAGTTTCATTTCAACCGGCCCGCAAGGGTAAGCCAGGAACAGGGCAGATCCCCTGTCCCCGGCTTATCTTCTTGTTCTTCTTTTCAGTGTCTGTCGGCCTTCTTACAGAGTCCTTCTTCTGCGAAGCCAGCCAACAAAGGAGATACCAATACTGCCCAAAACAACCGCACCAGGTGCTGGAATTACGCTAATGTTGCCGTCAATGGTACCAACGGCGGCATCTTGTCCACCACTTTTAATTGCGCCCGAAATCATCGCGTAAAGGTCCCTTTCCGACGTACCCGAAAATGTAAGATCCAATGATGCTGTAAGATCCCCAGCTACGAGACCGTCGATCACCGCTGAGTAACCGGTGCCTGCGGCATTGAGTCCGACATTCAAATCGTCTTTCGGTTGAGAATACGCTATGTATCCTTTACCAATATGGAGTATAGTTCCCTGGGCGATCGAAGCGGTCAGTGCATTGGCTCCCGCCGCGCCGAGGGCAACAGAGGCTGCATCGGTACTGATCGTCAGGTTGCCTGCGGTAGTCAAGTCACCCATAATAGTAACGCCGTTGTCAACCAGGTTTGACAGTGTAAACTGGGGCAGGTCCACCAGGTCAGTGAAAACCGCATCGGGTGACGGATTTGAACCGTCAACTTCCATTGTACCGGGGTTAAAAGTAAGGCTCCAGCTCGCTCCGGTTCCGGCAAGAGTCCACGAACTGCCCGTACCCGGAATTGTGCTGAAACTAAGGGAAGTTCCGGCCAAAGCAGGCGCCGCAGCCAATCCCAGCACGACTATCATTAAAAGTATTTTTTTCATTTTATTTTCCTCTCTTTGTCATACAAAAACCAAAACAGGTTATGAATTAAAAACAGTGCCGAAGCACTTGCTCAAGAATGTTTCGCGATTACATTCGCTGAGCGAAACAAATACACTCATTCTCAAGCAGGAGGTCCGCGGGACAGGTTGGCATGTATGAATGCGGGTGAAAAGATAACGAACTGCTCTATTACAGGGCCCGAGCAGTTGTTTGCATGAAATTGAACTGAGCACGGCCTGACCGGCGCAGACCAGCAGCAGAGACGTCCGCCGTCGGTTCGCGAGGAAAAACCGTGTGATTCCTGGATACAGAAAGATTGCGAAGGACTCAAAGCACCGGGTATTCCTTCGAGATAATGCAGGAGTGCGACGAAGTTGAGACCTTCCATATCGCCTCGCCGGCGATCGCTGTTTTGGTTCAGAGGTAACCAACTATGCTCTTGAGCAGCGAGACTCGCTGCATGTGTTGCCCGATGGCACAGATGGTGGGCCAATTGAGGAAGGGCGGTAAGGCCGGCCTGGCCCAGGCACAAAACGCCGCTGAAGGCGGCAAGCCAGAGTTTGCGGTCTCTTACCAGCGAGACGCACATCATACCAGCGGCAGTTAAGAACATCGCAGCGGGAGCCGCGGGCAAAGAGGCGGTGGACGTGTCAGAATGATTTGAGAGAAATGCTGCCGAATCGGCTGGGGGACTTGTGATTTGCCGGCCAAGGCGGGCCAAAGGCGAAGTATCAAGCCCAGCCACCGCAGGCATCGATCCGTACACACCCCTCACGCCGCAATCCGGACCCGATTCAGGCCCAAATATGCCGTCGCCTGGCATGGCGGCTGCACTGGCTGTAAGCAAGAACAATAGCGCAGCACAAAATAGTTCTCTCGCCCTCTTTAACAAGTTTTCTCCACTCGTCTATAGCAAGGCGATCACCGGCCCTGCCGGTTTTCTCCACTCGCTCATGGCAAGGCCGTCATCCGCCCTGCCGATTTTCTCCACCAACCAATCACGCCCCAATTCCTCCTTGGACTGGAGCGACGATCAAAAACCTACATTTAACAAGAAATAGTATGCTATCAAAAACGGTCTTGCGAAACTATCAGGAAAATCCTGATTTCAAGGCTCGCTTTTCCCTACAAAATACGAGGTTACCCTTATTCAGCCAAGTAAAAAATTAAACGGTGCCAGCGTTTAATCTAACGCAACAAACCACCTAATCGGGCATTATAGTATCACCAGGGCGGTTTGTCAAGCAAAAAAGGCCAAAAGCAGTGGTTTTTAGTAAAAAATCCTTTCAAACTCACAACCAAATAGCATTGTAGGAAAATTGGACAAAAACACCCTTCGTGGGCCATGGCATTTGGGGCACAACAGGGGCCTTCTCGGTGACATTGGGGCAAAAAAGGCATATTTGGGGTGCAATTCTTTAAGATGCAAACTAACGGTCTTTGGTTATCTTTGGGGAACCAAGGGGTGTGTTTCCTTTGTTATTGACTTCGAGGATGGGGATCGAGGGCGTGGAGTGACTTTGGGCAGGGAGCGTATCCATAACCTCCACAAAGCTCAGGAGCATGGCGATTTTGTTCTTTACGTGTAGTCTGCGATAGATATTCCTCATGTGTGTTTTGACCGTTCCGTGCTTTATATCGAGGCGATCAGCGACCTCTCTGTTGTTGAGGCCCTGACAGACGAGTCTTGCGACCTGAAGCTCCCTGTTGCCCATGCGGTATAGCTGCTGGATGTGTGACCATTGGCGGTCATTAAACAGGTTCGTCGGCGGTCTTGCGAAAAAAGACGCGCGTTTGTCGGTGGCTTCCGGGGTAATATTCTTGTCCATAATTATATCCTTTGCTCAAGGGTCTCGATGAGATTATGTGTATCTGCCCGCTCGTCGGCGGATAGCCCGCCTGTCCGAGCATTCATTTCCAGCGATTTTTTCAGGTTTTCAACCGCTTGGCCGTTTCGGCCCGACTTTGCCAGTGCTCTGCCCAGATGCATATACGTTGCCGTCCTCGCAGTCGCGGCAGCCGGATAAAGCTTAAGGCACTTGTTAAAGTCGGCTATGGCGTCATCATACCGGCCAAGTTTATAATATGAGACCCCACGAGTATCTATCAGATCGACGTATGTCGGAGCGATTTGCAGGCCACGCGTGGCAAGTTCAGAGGCGGCCTGGTACTCTTGTTGATCCTGGCACATTATCCAGGCCAAATTGTTCATGGCTATGACGTTTTCAGGCTCTATGTCAATAATCCTGCGGTAAAGTACGGCTGACTCTTCGGTTTCGCCGGTCATCTGCAACAGCATGGCAAGTGCATTCATTGCCGGAAGATAATCCGGCCTGCGATCCAGAATTGTGCCAAGCATATCTTTGGCGATTGCTTTGGCCTGGCTGCTTTCATTTTGTGCCAGGCCAACGGCCACTGCAAGAGGCACATCGGTTTCTTCGGGATGCTTCTCAAGCCGGCTAAAGGCTTTTTGCCTGAGTTCTGGCCAGAGTTGATCGTCCTTCATTAGCTGAATTTGTGCAAAGAACGGACTAGTGTCATCGGGAGCGGCCTCGATAAGAGAATCGAAGATTTCCTGTGCCTGTGCCTTGTCGCCACTTTTGTGGAGTGCAATAGCAAGCGCGATGCGCAATCTTCCGGTGTCAGCGGATTGCTCCGAAGAGGCCAATTGTGCGCCAGCCAGTTCTACAGCCTGTTGAGGCTGACCAGCACCAATATAAACTTCTATCAGACGCAGGGCGATCACAGTATCGTCGGGATAAGCGTCCAGCATCGCCTTTAGCGTAGGAATTGCCAGGCGGGGAGATCTCCTGGCTTCGCCTTCGGCCTTCAGCAGGAGCAGAGATTTGTCATCCGGGTGATAGACAAGGCCCCGCAAAGCAATATCGATCGCCTCAGCGGTCTGTTCCTGTGTAAGAGCCGTTTGGGCCAGAAGCGTCCATGCCGGGTTTTGCTCGGGTTGCTCTGCGATTATTTTCTTAAGAATGTCCATGGCCTGTTTTATGGCTGGGGCGGTTGCCTCCGACAGCAGCAGGCGGCTCTTATAGAGACGCAGCTCTACATCTGCGGGATTGTCTGCCAGGGCTTTGTCAAGAATGCTCCTGCCCTCGGCAATAGTATCTTTGCTGCCCGAGGCCAGAGACAGAATGATGGCTCGTTTTTGAATGCTGAGGTTATCGGGAGCCAAAGACATTGCCTTTTGGATATCCGAAGCAGCTTTATCGGGTTGACCTGATGAACGGTAGAAATCACTCATGGCTGTCCATGTGTCGGAGTTGTCGGGTTCGAGGGCTGTGGCTTGCTGAAAATCTTTTTCGGCTTTTTCGGTTTCGCCGAGGAACACCAACGTCCTGGCCCGCAGCATATATCCTGTGGCATTTTCCGATTTATTAATTATTTCATCGCACAATCTTATCGCCTCATCGGGGTTGTTTTGCTGGAGGTTCAATTCAATTTGAGCGACTGTCACGGGAAACGAATCCGGCTCTGCCGTCTTCAGGTTGTCAAGCAGTT
Organism: Planctomycetota bacterium; assembly: GCA_030637065.1. Lineage (GTDB taxonomy): Bacteria > Planctomycetota > Phycisphaerae > Sedimentisphaerales > Anaerohalosphaeraceae > DAOVVQ01. Next base: position 12,388 of record DAOVVQ010000044.1, on the reverse strand, counting down.
TTTGGGCTTCGGCAAACTGTTTCTGCCTGATCTTAAGCAGTGCCAGAGACAGGCGGACGGCGCGATTGTCCGGGTCATTGTCGAGCAGGCTCTCGAGCATATCGCCGGCGGAACCCAATTGGCCGCGTTTAAGATAGCTTTGCAGGGCCAGCCTTTTCAGTTCGGGATGAAAGAGGTTCTCGCTGGCCGCCTGCCTTAGAATCCGGTCGGCATAGTCATATTCGTTTGCCTTGTAGAATGCGGCGACGGCTGGGACGATTATCCGCAGGTCCTTAGGCGACCTGCTCAAAGCCTCACGATAGGTCGATACCGCCAGCGGCAGTTGCCCGGCTTTTTCGCAGGCTGCGGCGAGAAGTACGCGACTTGACTGGTCATCGGGATCGCGGAGCAGGTTCTCCCTGAGAATAGAAATTATTTGAGGGTAGAGCTTGTCGAAGTTGTCCTGTATGAACCAGAGTCTTGCCTGCTCATACCGCCATTGCCAGCCGTCCTGTCCCTCAAGAGTTTTGATACTGTCGACGAGCTGTTGGGCATTGGCAAGGTCCTCGGTGCTCTGGCGGTAGCTTAACAAACTCCTTTTGAGCAGGATATCCCGCGGCAATTCGTCGGTGATCGAATTCAGCAGTTGATAGGCATCTTCGCCTTGTCCCCATTGGGTGTATAATCCCGCAAGCAGTAAAGCGAGTTCGCGACGGCTCGCAGGTTCTTCGATCCGCAGTAAAGCATCTTTGAGGTTTCTTTCGGCTTCCGCGTGCTTGTCCTGTTGGGACATCAATTTTGCAAGATACTGAACCGGTTCGACAGACTGAGGAAATTGCTCTGTAAGTTCGTTGAGTTTTGTAATCGTCTGTTCCGTATTTCCGGCGGCCCTGAGCATTTCAACTTCGACCATTGCGGGCTTTAACTGACCGGGATGATCGTCTTTCAATTCGGCTGTCAGCGTCTCGGCGCCAGCTATATCGCTTCGGAGCATCGCCAGTTGCAGCCGAAGCACTTTGATTTGCGCGACATTGCCGGCGGTTTCGTCTAATTGGACCAGCGTATCTTCGATGTCCCGATATGCCTGCGACTCTGCGGGTGTCCGCTTTTCGGCAAGCAGTTGCATTTGCGAACTGATATACAGTAAAGTGGCATCAAGACTGTCCGGAGAGATCCGCATTGCGATCCGGGAATGCTCGGCGGCCTGGGCCCATGATCCGGTTTGAGACAGCAGCCTTGCAAGCAACACTCGCACATCGAGGGAATTGGGGTATTGCGACACCATACTGCGCGCCTGTCTCAGTGCCGACTGTGTATCACCTGAGCGAATCGTCGCCAAAGCCAGAGCCAGAGAGATTTGCGGCGAGTTATTACCCAATTGCATGGCCCTTCGCCAATGCTCAGCCGCTTCGTAGTATTGCCCTTTCTTCTCGGATGAAAGGCCCTGCAGAAAAGCCGTGGTGGACGGCATGAGGTCCTCCTGCCGCAATCTGTCGATGCACTTGTCGGCGAGATCGAGCTTGTCGCACCTGATATACAACTCGGCTGCGACGGGCAGAAAGTCCCACGGTTGGGACGAAAGTTCCTTGAGTCCGGTGTCGGCGACTTTAAGGATAGTCGCCTCTGAATTTAAACGCAGTGCAAGTCGTGCCCATATCTGCCACAGCATCTGGTTGGCCGGTTCGACATCCTGTATGGCGACGAGGTGTTTTTCCGCACTGTCCAGGACACCGGCGGCGATGAGCTCTCTGGCAAGATGAAGGCGAACAAGCGGGTCGGACAAATCATGTTTTTCGGCTTGTTGCAGATCGGCGACGGCCTTTGTCTTATCCTTGAGTCTCAAATAGTAAGCTCCGCGGGCGATATAAGCCTGGGCCGAAGATGGGTTGTTTTTAATCGCTTCGTCGAACCAGAATGCAGGCTGTCGCGAAAAATCTTCAGGCCTTTGCTCGGTAAGTGCTCCTAACAATTCGTAAGCGGATATACGGTCGGGATGCTCGCTGATGATCGCCTCCAGTTCGCCGGCAGCTTCTTCAAACCTTCGCTGTCCGATAAAAGCGACCGCCAACATCCTTCTTAGCTGGACGGATTGCTCTGTTTGTGCCGCACCGATCTCTTTGTCGACACCATCCCCCTGAAGTACCCTTGTGGCGATCAGCTCAGCCTCGCCGTGCATACCCATTTGCAGGTAGATCTCGACAAGTTTGGACGCGGCCTCGGCGTTGTTCCTGTCGATCCTGAGGACGGCACGATAGGCCCCGATCCCCTGTTGAAGATTGTTGTGCTTCAGGGGCCTTATGTTGATTTGAGCATGCGCATACTTAAGCAGCGACGGCACATCATCCGACGCAACGGCGATATAGCGGCCAAGGTGTTTTGCAGCCTCCGGCCACCGTGATTCTTCATAGGCGACATTACCTTGCTCAAGCGAGGAGTAGGCGATCCGATTTCGCTGCCATTTGCGAAGGGCGAAAGCCGTTACCGTCAACACAATTAAACCAATGAGCAGGACACATGCTAATTTCCAGTTAAAGTACCTTCTCGGCATTTTCTCGTCCTTTCATACCAGAGTTACTCTCAGAACTGGTCGATAAAAGTCTTAATAAGTTTCCGTGCGGTTCGCCAGCATATCCACAAGTCTGTCTTTAATGACAGCTTTTTGACGTACTTGATGTCAAAATGTATCCATTCCTGAAAGTCCTGCATCGGCTGGCGGGTCCTGCATATCTGCCAGAGCCCTGTTATACCGGGCCTTATCGACAGCCTTGCATCTCTCCACGGCGGACACAGGGCATTCTCGCTCTCAGGCGAGGGCCTCGGGCCAACGACGCTCATCTGCCCACTCAGGACGTTAAGGAATTGGGGTATTTCATCGATATAGGTGTCTCTAAGGAATCTGCCGACCGTGCTGATTCGCGGGTCATCGGCCAGTTTGAATTGCGGTCCGTCGACCTGGTTGGCATTTCGGAGTTTTTGCTGAATCTCATCGGCGCCGACGATCATGGTTCTGAATTTCAGACAGTTGAATATCCTGCCGCGGAGCCCCTGGCGGGCATCTTTGAAAAACACCGGCCCCTTCGAGTTGAGTTTTATCGCCAGGGCAATAACGGGTATAAAAGGGGCAAAGAGAACAAGCACGAGTACGGCAAAAACAATATCGGCAGTTCTCTTAACGCTTCGGGCATAAGAAAACCGCGGCCAGGTCCGGAAATGGTTTCTGCACGAACTCTCGGGCAATATCGCCGGATTCGCGACGCACGGCTGGCTCTTTTGGGGCATTGGAGAAACCACAATGCGGTTCTGGATGACCTGGTTCGGCGGCACTGAAATACCGGGGGCAATGATCGATGTCCGGATAACAGCCCCTTTGGCGATCTTTGCGCCGTCGCCGATGACGGTCGGACCTACTATTATAGCATCCCTACCGATAGTAACATCTTCTCCGAGCAGGACTTTTCCGAATAACCTGGCGTCAGCCGATATTTTCTGGCTGTCACGCCGGCTGGAGTCATTGCCGGATATACACGATTTTCCTGTTGATGCCCCAAGCCTGGCGGTAATAAGCGACAATAGCCCCTGCTCTCTGCGAAGATCCGTAACTTTTCCGCCAATACTCAGGCAGCGAACCGTCAGGGATCGGGCATGACAAATGCCGATCAACGTTGAAAAATCCAGCGGTAACGCATCGTCCGTCAGCAGAACATCCAGAACGGAGGTTTTTATGAAAAGGTAATGGGGCCAGTCGTTGCCAACCGGGGTCAACTGGGCCCAGTCATTATAGAATCGCCGAAATCCGACGATCTTGTCCTGCGAAGTGGTCACGACTTTTTCGTGGAAGGCCTGCAACTGCGGCATAACATTGACCGCGACAATATCCCCTTTTGTCCCAGCCAGAATTCCGTTTAGCCGCCGATGGCTTTCGTGGACCATGAATCTTCCATCGGCGATATTGAGCCATTCGTCGGGTCCGTTCGCAGCTTCGTTGGGGACAGGCAGGCTATCTCCGTAATACACCATGTTCGAATGCTTAACGGTCGCCGGGCTGCGCCATTCCTCCGGAATTGCCACTAAATCTCTCTCGCTCCCGCGGCTGGAGTCGCCATTAAAACAGCCCAGAACGATGCCTGAAAGAGGTTCGGTGCAGGCGGCAAATCGAAGCAGTTGCCCATCGCCGGATCTTCCCGCACCCGGTGAGGCACCCGAACCGTCTGCCGGATTATCGATATTCCTGTGTAGAATGGTTAGCTTCATGGCGATCTTATTGCCCGCGTACTTTCCTATTTTTTCCGCTTTGAGTTGTCTTGCTGTCCGGGATGGTCCTTCGTTGACAGCAGGGGGATATCCTTGCCTTTTTGCCGGCGACGTGAAGCCGAAGTGCCCTGATTTGCATAGTAACCGTAAGCGTAACGGTTATAGCTGTCATCGCTGGTGACATTGTTAAAGACCGTGCCTAACACCTTTACTCCGATTTGTGCCAGCCGCTGCATGGTTTCTCTGAGGTCATGTTCGTCGGTTCGACCGGCAAAACTGGTAACGATTACCGCATCTACCATTTTCGCCCACACGAGGGCGTCAGGAAAGGCCAGCACGGGAGAGGTGTCGATAATTACATGGTCGTACGCAGCGCTGATATCGTCGACATGCTTATGGACATCATGCCGTGAGATCAACTCGAATGCGTCTGCGCTATTGCCGGGATCGGCTGTCAGGACATCGAACCCAGCCGGACAGGAGTGGACTACGCTTGCAAAACTCTTCCCCAGGATCATGTCCTGAAGACTGCCCTGACTTTCGGGCAGATTTAATACCCGTTGAATATCGGGCTTTCTCAGGTCACCGTCTATGAGCAACACTTTCTTTCCGGCCCTGGCCAGACTCGTGGCCATATTGACGGAAAATGTCGTCTTGCCGTCACGCATAGCGCCGCTTGTGACAACAAGTTTCTTCGGGATACCGCCGCTGTTGAGCAGCCCCATGTTGGCACGAATAGTCTGATAGTCAAACGAAATCTGCTCGGACAGGCTGTGTGTGTCGAGATAATCGACATTGGTTGTAGTTCCTATTACTCTGACACCGAGGCGTTTGGTTATGTCATCGGGGGTATAAAGGCTGCGATCGGCCTTACCCAACAAAAGCGCAAGAAATATCCCCGCGGCCATGGAACCGAAACCAAGTGCGCCCGTTAACTTGATGCGTTTATTGGGAAGAGGGGCGATGCTGGCGTTATAGGCGACCGAAATCCTCGCCGGGCGTTTCCGCTCCATCTCAAGCTGTTGAATGCGTCTCCTGACGGTATCGTACAACTCCTTGGTAAGCTCTTTTTGCTCCTCCTGGTCCTGGATGGCCAGATGCTTGCGACCGAGTCCGATGGTTTCGCTGTTTTCTTTTGAAAGCATGGTCTCCAGACGTATTTCGTATTCGGTGATCTGCTCCAATTCAACTTGAACATTAGCGATCTCAACTTCACGATTCATGCTTAGTTCGCGAGTCATCATGTCATCGAAAGTCTGTCCGACTTCCAGGCTTTTTTCCTCAAGGCGTCTCTGCGATGCCTCAAGGAGTTCGACTTTGCGTTTCAGTTCAGGGTTCGAGGCCGCTAAAACCTGCCTGGCGACAATGAGTTGCTGGTCGAGTTGTATGATATTGGCTGTCAGGGCCTGTATCGTAGGATTGGAATTGACGAATTCATACCGCATTGTGAGCAATTTGTCGGACGAAGTGTTTTGACTTGTCTCCTCGAGTAATTGCTTTTGTGCTTCGAGGGTTATTCTGCGTGTCTGGATCTTTGTAAGTTCGGCCTGGAGGCTGCCGACCCGCTGGAGCATCATTTCCTGGCGACCTGTCAGAACCGAGGTCCCGTATTCTTCCGCCATCTGGCGAATGGTTTGACGCTGCCTTTCCAGCTTTTCCTGCAACAGGATGCGTTCGCTTTCGAGGACAGCCAGCTTGTGGTCACCCCCTTGAGTTTCCTTCGAGACCTCTATTGCCATATATGCCCTGACAAATGCATCGACAATCTTCGCAGCCTCTGAGGCATCCCAGCTTTCCATGGTTATCAATATCAACTCATTTTTGTAACCGGGATCTACACTGATAATGCCGTCTGTGATAGCGGATCGCAACTCGGCAACCGGATTTGCCGCACCCTCGAAGAACTTCAGGTTCTTATCCATGAGATCGTCGGCCACCCGCTGAAGAACCTGGTCGTTTTTGATCAGATATGCCTGAGTATTCATGAAGTTCGTATACATCGGCAGTACGCGGTCAGAATCCGTGTCGCCAAAGAGGATGCTTGAGATAACCGGGGCGACATGTATAGCAGCCGTTGCGGAAAAGGTGGGCTTGATCAAGAGCCACACAGCCGGCACGCCGATCGCGCATATCCCCAGAGATACTATTAGTATTATGTACCACCGGCGAAAGATAGATCCAACGAGGCGAAGCGGCGAATCCGCCTCGGGAACCGGCGCATCATGAGGAATGACCCTCTGTACCAACTGCTGATTGTGTTGTTCGTGCGACATATTCATTCTTTGTTATCCTCCGAAACGATTAAGACTGATAGACAGAATCATTTACTTGCCGATATAACTTGTTTTTCTACTGGAACTGTTACAATTCGTGTTAATAACCAAAGCTCGAGAACAATTGCACCGAGCGCTAAAGGCATCATCGCGTAACCGCCAAAGTCGTGGAATATGTTTTCCCAGTACTGACCGTGCAGCATTGTAAAGGCGATAGCGGTAATAGTCAGTCGAAGGCTGTTGCAGAACAGGGCGATCGGCAGGCTTGAGATCAGGACTATCAGCTTCTCCCACCACGCTCTCTTCATCAGCAGGACGACCAACGCCCCAATGACAAAGAACGCCATGATCATCCGCAAGCCGTTGCAGGCCTCGGCTACGGCGACCGTAGTGCCGTTAAGATTAATAATATTGCCTTCCCGCATGACGTGATATCCGAGCATCTCAAGAAAGAATACCGCCGACGAGGTGGCCCAGCTCTGTAAAGGCAGCATCACGGCATAGTGTATTCTTCGCGGAAGCGGAAGCATCAGGCCTAAAAATATCAATATCGAAAAGACTTTGCGAAATACCTGCCAGCCGAAAAGCAAAAGCACAATGGATGCAATGCTCAGGACAACGGATAATCTCTCCGCGGAGCCAAACATCAGGAACAATCCGAAAAACCGAAACGCCTGGGCCGCCAGGAAGGCAAACAGGCCCCACAGCGACGGCCTGATCGTGCATTGGGCGAGATCCGCTCGCCTTGACCATAAGATATAGACCGCGAGAAAGGGCACCAGCAGGCCGCTGGAATACTCGTCGCTTTGCTGCCAGACCTGCCAGAGGTCCCGGAAAACAGACCAGTAAGACCACAAAAATGCGACCAGAATCAGCCCGCCGGCAAACCAGGGCAGGATATTCGCTCCGTGTGATTTCATCCGGTCCGGCAGCTTGTCATTTAGCTTATCCAGCGGCAATCGCAGTGCCCGCTGTAGCGAGCAGGCAGCATTCCCGACCGACGCCAGAGCACTGGAGAGAGAATTTCTCAGCATCCCCTGTTCCTTAAACGGTATGGCTTTTTCCTGTATTATGGAATTATGACCGATTTCAGTGCCGAAATCGACGATACATTGCCGAATCTGGCAGTCCTCACCGACACGACAGCCGTCCCAAAGGGCGCTGTTTACAATAAGACTGTTTTTCCCGACGGTTACGCCTCGCCCGATTACCGTCGGCCCGAAGATGACGGCCTTCTCGGCGACGACAGCATCATCCATGATCACGACAGGACCATACAGCCGGGCATCCGGATGAACCTCCGCGCTCTGTGCAAGCCGGATATTCTTTGAGCCACTGAGCTTGCTGTGCGGAAATGGGATGTCCGAATCATGGACATTGTCAAGATAATCGCCGATTTTCAGGAGATATTCGGCCCGGTCACGGAAACTGCCAACCGAATGATCCAGTTTCGCAGAGTGTATAGTCCCGCCGGCTTTAAGCATCTCCGGGATTACACCTTCTTTGATATCGCTGTATCCATGCTGCGGAATATACCGGAGTATCGAACGGTCACACACATAGATCCCCGGCCCCGGCCCGTCAGGCCCGGCATCGCAGGAGGGCTCTTCGAGCATAACGGTCAATTGCGATCCGCCGGCACGGTGAATTCGCAGCAGACTATCAATATCCGGCGGCGATGTAATCGCAGCGGGAAGGATCAGGAACAACTCTTCATTTCCCTGATTCGCGGCGTCCCGAACACATCCCGCCGGGCCAACGGGCAATGGCTCGTCCAAACACGTCACCTGCATGGAATCTATACTCGTAAGGGTCTTTTTAAGCAGCAACGTATCTCCATTGGAGCAGATCGTCGCATGCCTTATCCCCTGCTTTGCAAGGAGACGCAAGAGCCGCTCGACCGCCGGCTCGCCAACGACAGGCCACAAAGCCACAGGCAAACATGACGTAACCGGGCATCGACCGAAATCCCGGCTGCCGGCTAAGATGATTACATTAATATCCCCGATTTTATTCATTTCTATCACTTTTCGGACTTCTTGACAAGATTAACAGGACAAACACAAAATGAAAAACATCATAATGACAAGACAAACAACAAGAATCCCAGGTTCAGGATAAGGCTGGCAGGATATAGCCAAATTAATTTCAGCAAATGGCTTTGTTTGGTAATTTAGCTGTTGATGATCAGTTTCTTGACAGGACCAGCAAAATAAATAGAGGATAAATCACTTAAAAATATAAAACTGAATAGCAAAAACGCCAAGCTTTTATATATGAGACCTCTGAAAAACCATGATATCCTTGCTATGGTCGTTGTTTTTGGAACAAAAACAAACCCGGCAGTGGAATACACCCTGTTTTTCAGGGGACCCATATAACAATCAAGATCTATGCAAGCTGGTTTGTTTTGCCGATTGCGACCCTTAAAACCTCAATCTCATTCTATATTACCAAGAAAGCGGACAAGCCTTGCAACAACGAGATCCGCCTGGTTTTCACGTTTTTTTGGAACAAACGATTTCAGTTGTTCGAGTTTGTCCGGTATTTCTTCTTCCGTGTATGCTACCAGTAGGTAGCCAAGCTGCTCAAACTTTCTTGCGATAGCGACCTGATGGTCATTTACCACTTCGCCGTACTTTTTTAATCTTGGCATAACGAGTAGCCGTTTATTATTTTCCAAAGCTATCGTGATCGTACCCATTCCGGCATGACTGATTATGCAGGAAGATTCGGATATGTACCTGTCAAATACCTTCTTTTCCAAGGATGCAGTCGCGTCGAAATTTCGCGTTCGATACGAGCTGTTACCGATCTGTGCAAACATTTTTTCTCCATGACCATTTGCTCCGATCGCCTCATCGACACTTCTGACCAGACGATCGAATGGAAATTGGGTGCCTACTGTCAAAAAAATCATATCACCGCCCCTGCATACTCGATGTTCCTGGAACTGTCTTCCAACTCCGGCCATTGGGTCAGAAACAGGCTGGAGAAAGGCCTGATCAGTCGTCCGCTCAGAGACAGGCGTTCAACGTTGGCTATACTGTCTATCCAAACGATCCTGGCACCGAATATTCTGGCGATCATACATAGCAGGCAGCCGGGCATAGCGCCCGTGCTTATTACCACATCAGGACGCTCTTTAAGAACAACAGCAAGGCATCGGCCCAGGACCGCCAGCGATTTAATGGGGTGTTGACGGTTGCATTCACCCACAATATATGTTCGACCGAACGTCCGAAGCTCTTCTGCAACCGCCTTTGCAGACGAAACATAAATCGCTTCATAGTCCCGCCAGCCGTCCGACAGTTTCAGCAGTTGCGTCAAATGTCCACCCGCAGAAGCGACCAGACAGATTCGCAGTTTGTTGTTATGCCTGACCATTGTCACCGCCAAAAACTTCACCTAATACCAATTGTGCCTTGCTTTCCCACGAGGATGTTCTTACCTTCTCTCTCCTTGCCGCAATCAGTTCGGAATTGTTTTCCGCCAGGGCCTGCTCTATACAGTCGGCAAACCGGCGGGGGGTTTTCGCCTGATAGACCACGTCAAGATACTTCTCTAATTCGGGAAACGGCGTGCTGACTATGGGTTTACCGAGTGCCAGATACTCCTTGAGTTTGATCGGATTGCACGCCTCTATCCAGCGGTTCTGCCTCCAGGGCATAATCGCCACGTCGAACAACTTGCCATAATGAGGTATCTCTTCATACGGTTTTTGGCCGAGCATTCTGACGTTGCTTCTGGAAAGAAGGCCCCGGCAGTCCGCCGACGATTTACCGACAAATACAAAGTTCATCCCATCCAGCAGATTGACGACCTTTTCCACGAAGTCGATATCAATAGTGTGATGGTCAATGCCGCCGAAAAACCCAACAACAGGCCCATCGATATCTTTCATATCGGAAGGGACGCTGCTATTGGCCTGGGCGGTCGCAAAGAGTTCGTAATCGACCCCGTGATCGAGATAAAAGGCCTTTTGACACTGGTCACGCTCCTGCTCATACAAGGCCCTGTTCACAAATACCGTCTGGTCGGCGTGCTTTTTCAACTTCCGGTCATATTGCCCGATCGTTTCCTCGTCGACACCGGGATATTCCTCGAACCGATCCGTCCTCTGATAAATCAGTTTCCTGTGTCTCATCCTTATCGCAACATCGCAGGCTGCCGGGCAGGCAACCCAGATCACCGGATTACGGATGCCGAGTTTTCGGGTAACGAGCCAGAGCTGTAACCGCAGAAGAATCGTATTAAGGCCTCTGAGCCATCGAATATGATGCACCGGCAGTGACAACGGGCTGTAAACCCGGAATCCGACGCCGCTTTTCCGCAAACCGCGAAGAATGCTCTTGGTCTTGCGAATCAGTTTGTGCGTGAAACTCTTTCCGCCGCCCGACCACCTGGCAAGGGTCGGCTTTTGCATCACAATGGAGTTGATATACAGCGACGTTCCCAGTTTCGAGAAACGTCGAAGCAACTGCATGTCCACGTGACCGCGATTGTGATACCACCAATCCTCGCCGCCAAAGCACACTATATTTAATTTGTCAACAGGTTTCATAAAGAGATGGGAGGTTTCAATTATATTATAATGGGTAATGTTATGTCTCTGATTCTGATCATAAGTTAGAGCTTTCAACGTAAAATCAGCGGGCAAGAAATTAGCAGGATAACAAAACAGGATTCGACTCAGTTACACCTGGGAGTTGAATCCGCCTTATTCTACGACTATATCATCGAAGTAGCCTCCCGCATTCCTCCAAGTGTACAGTGCGATGCTGCCGGAACTTAGTGCGCTGTCTGCAACTGAGAATATCGGCACATCGTCAACGGAGACCTGCAGCAGCGTATCTTGAACTACGATCCGGAGTTGATAGGTTTGCCCGATGATATAGGGGACCGGGTCTTCAGCAAGAAGGGTAAAAACTCCACCTTCATTCTTGACCAAACGACGATAATTACGTTTCTTGTCCCAACTGAACCGGTAGTAGTTGTTGCTGTCCTGATAGCGGAACATCACACCAATGGCATTCTGATCTTCCGAGCGAATAGTCATATCCGCCTGGTAGTCTGTCCAGGTCAGACCGCCGGAGTAATATGCATAAGTGCCGAACTTCTCGATGTAAACAGCTACATTCGGAAGAGAGTAAATGCTCGAGCTCTGGCACATCGTCCCCGAAGCCGCCGACCAGGCCGAAGGAGTGTTAGCAGTGCCTTCATTAATTATCGTCCAGCCGGAATAGTCACCGTCATCAAAATCATCATTAATTGGCAGACTCGACGAATCGGTGTCTATTACCGTCACATCAATCGTATCTGTGGTTGTGTCTTCACCATCCGAGACCTCCACGGTTAAAGTAAATGTCTGTACACTGCTAACATTCGGTGGGGTATAAATCGGATTCGATATAGTTGAGTCATCGAGACCACCTTCGCCAGGCTGAACGATCCAGTTGTAAGACAATAGAGAAGGGCCCGAATCCAGATCGTTGGCAATAACCTCCAACTGGCTGGTCTGGCCGTCCATAATCGTCGAAGGTGTTGCCGTAAAAGATGAGATCACAGGCGGCAGGTTGCCTCCAGACAGCGGAGTAACCATTACATCATCGAAGTAGCCTCCCGCATTCCTCCAAGTGTACAGTGCGATGCTGCCGGAACTTAGTGCGCTGTCTGCAACTGAGAATATCGGCACATCGTCAACGGAGACCTGCAGCAGCGTATCTTGAGCTATGATCCGGAGTTGATAGGTTTGCCCGATGATATAGGGGACCGGGTCTTCAGCAAGAAGGGTAAAAACTCCACCTTCATTCTTGACCAAACGACGATAATTACGTTTCTTGTCCCAACTGAACCGGTAGTAGTTGTCGCTGTCCTGATAGCGG
>DAOVVQ010000065.1 GCA_030637065.1 Planctomycetota bacterium | reverse complement strand
GCTGACAAAATGCAGGAGGCCCGTTTGGCGAAAGGCGTGGTATGTCGCTACGTCGATATCGGATCGCTCGCCCAGCAGCAGCGCCGAGAGCAGGGCTCCTTCCTGGCCGTCCAGAACCGCGTCGGCAAAGAGCGCCTCAGCGGCGATCGTAGCCAGGGTATTCCTGATGCGTGCGAACGACGTCGACGGGGCCTTTTCGAGGAGTTCGATCGCCTGGCCGGAGCCGGCTGACGCCGCTATGAATACGCCCCTGTTGGCAAGGTACTTTGCGACGTCGAACTGGCCGGGATTGAGGCTGGGGCCGAACCTGCTGAGCCAGCAATAAATTTTGACGCGGTCGCCCGGTGCTGTGTCGGTTGTTCCGCCGGAGACCTGCACGCGAACTGTGCCGGAGACATCCGCCCAGCCGCTGCGGGTCTTGATCTTTTCGGCTCGAAGATAAAAGCTGCCCCCCGGCGGCATCGGGTAATACCGGCCAAACGCCCAGTTGTCGGTGCTGTCCTGCCGCGGTTTCGTCTTGACGACGCCGGTGATCGTGGCAAGGATGCGCTCGCCGGCGACGAGATAGCGGATGTCATCGCTGCGAGGCCGGGAAAAGCTCATCAGCCGGACGGATCCAAGGCAGATAAAGCCGACAAATACGGCGATGACGATGATGGCAAGCCGTTTGTCGCCGGTGCAGATGCGAATAAAGACGGCTGAGGCGAGCAGGGTTACAGCCAGAATTGCGAACGGAACGAATATGGGGAAATGCAGAAAACGCTGCAAAACGATCCCGATAATCAGCCCGCCAGCCGGGGCAAGCAAAGGGAAACTCGCGGTGATCTGTTTGCGAAACGAATACTCCTCCGACAGCTCCTCATCAAGCAACCGCAACTGTCGCCGTATCTCATCCAACGCTTCGATGCCCCGCGGGCTAAGGTATAATCGTTTTCAATTGGGCTATCAGGACCGGCAGGTCTTCGCTGACCGTCTCCCAGACCACGTCAAGGTTGACGTCAAAATAACCATGGACCAGTCGGTCACGCATGCCAACTATCTTCTTCCACGCTACTTCCGCGTGCAACTCGCGAAATTCAGGTGAAACTCCGCGTGCAGCCTCGCCAATGATTTCGAGAAGGCGAACCAGTGATAAATTGAGCTTTCGGTCCGTGTCCAAATCCGCCCTCTGGCGGCCCTCTAAGAAACTCAGGGCTTCATGTGCTGCATCGAGTATGTGCCGAATACGTACGTCGTCATCCTTGAACATATTGCACCTCCGCCGCGTCTATTACCTGCTGGCGAAAATATTTGCTTAAGTCTTCGGGTGTTCTGACGTCGGCTTTATGCCCGAGGATGGCGGAAAGTTCTTCCTCGATATCGAAAAGTCCGAAGAAACCGGGAACGTGGCCGTCAATGAAGTTCACCAGGACATCGACATCGCTTTGCGGTCCGAAATCGTCCCGCAGCGCCGAGCCGAATATCGCCAGCCTGCGGATATTGCGGCGCCGGCAAAGCTCGGCAATCCTGTCCTTTGAGATTACTAACCTGTCATTCATTTCAGCAACATTGTCCCACTTTCGAATCCAGTTGTCAAGCCCGCCATGACAATAATCAAATTCCCGGCGGTGCAGCTATCTATGAGCTTTTGACGATTCGGTCTCTTCCGCCTATGTATGGCTGGAGGACCTGCGGGATGTTTATTGTTCCGTCGGCGTTTTGATTGAGTTCGAGCAGCGGGATCAGGACCCTTGGCGAGGCGATGACGGTATTGTTGAGCGTGTGGCAGAAGCGGTTTTGGTTGCCGTCCTTATATCGCAGGTTCATCCGTCGTGCCTGGAACTCGTAAAATCTGCTGGCCGAATGCGTCTCGCCGTAGCTGTCTCTGGAGGGCATCCACGCCTCGATATCGTATTTCTGAACCTGGCCGCGTCCGAGGTCGCCGGTGCAGACGTTGACTAAGCGGTAGGGCAGCCCCATCGCCTGCATTACGGATTCGGAGTTGCCGAGGATCTCTTTGTGGAATTCTTTGCTGGCCTGTTCGTCGTTTTCGGCGATTATTACCTGCTCGACCTTATCAAACTGGTGGATTCGGTAGAGCCCGTAGGTGTCCTTGCCGGCGGCTCCGGCTTCGCGACGAAAACAGGTGCTTAGCGAGACGCACTTAAACGGCAGCCGCTCCTTGGCGATCATCTCGCCGGAGTGATAGGCGGTCAGGGGGACCTCCGCGGTGCCGACGAGGTTTAGCCCATCGCGTTCCATCTGGTAGGTCTGCTCCTCGGCGCCGGGAAAATAACCGGTGCCCCGCATGGCCTCATCCCGCATCAGAAGCGGGACGGACATCGGGACATAGCCTTTACCGAGCATGTGGTCCATTGCGAATCGAAGCACCGCCCAGTGCAGAAGGGCCCCGTCGCCTTTGAGAAAATAATTCCGCGTCCCAGCTAATTTCACGCCGCGCTCGACGTCTATAATGCCAAGATCGACGCCCAACTGGATATGGTCCTTCGGCTCGAAATCGAACTGCCGGATCTCGCCCCACTTGCTAAGCTCGACATTTTCCGTATCATCCTGGCCCAGGGGGACCTCGTCGGCCGCCGGCTGGGGGACCTGCCCCATGATCGAATCGAACTCGGGCTCAAGGGCGCCGATCGCATCGTTAAGGCCGCCTTCTTCGGATTTCAGCTCGCCTAATCTCGCCAGGGCGGCTTTCTTTTTGTCGTCGGCCAGGTTCGGTATCGATTTGCCGATCTTGTTTTTTTGGGTGGCTATTTTCTGCAACTGGTTCTTGTGCGTGCGAAGCTCGCCGTCGATGGCCAGCAGTCGCTGAATATCCACATTAAAATTCTTATCCGCGGCGCCTTTGATAAACCGCTGGGGATCTTTACGAATCAGCTTTATATCAATCATTTTTGATCATCTCTGTACATTTGTTATTATTGTGATGCATTGAAACTCGCTACGATCTGGATTCCCGCCTTCCCGGCTGCGACGTGCTCCGCCGCGGCGAGCGCGGGAATGACAGTTGCCGTATTTGATATTCATTACGTTTCTATCGGTCATTCACTCGCAAAATCTTTTGATTATCAGAACATTATTCTGGCCGCCGAAGCCGAACGATTCGCTCATCGCGACGTCGACCTTTGCCTTTCGCGGTTTGTTCGGCACATAATCCAGGTCGAGGTCCGGGTCCGGGTCGTTAAGATTCATAGTCGGAGGCAGCACATCGTCCCTAATCGCCAGGATGCATGTGATAAGTTCGGCACAGCCGGTCGCCCCGATCAGGTGGCCGAACATGCTCTTGGCGCTGCTTACGGGAACGTTGGCGGCATTATCGCCGAAAACCGTCTTGATGGCCCGGGTCTCGATCGAGTCGTTCTCGGATGTGCTGGTCCCGTGGGTGCTGATATAGTCGATGTCCTGACACTCGATCCCGGCGTCGGCGATCGCGGACTTTATGGCCTGGACGGCGCCGCGAGCCTCTTCGTGCATGTCGGTTATGCGGAACGCGTCGCTGCTGCTGCCAAAGCCGATCAGCTCGGCGAGGATTTTCGCGCCGCGTTTCTTCGCCGAAGTGAGCGATTCCAGTATCACGATCGCGCCGCCTTCACCTAATACGAAGCCGTCGCGAGTGGCTGAGAATGGACGCGATGCCGTTTCCGGGCTGTCGTTGCGCGTCGAAAGAGCGGTGAGCCGGCTAAAACCCATCACGCCAAGGGGGTGGATCATCGAATGGGCTCCGCCGGTGATCATGATCTCGGCCTTGCCGCTCCTGACGAGCATAGCAGCTTCGCCGACGGCCTGGGTGCTTGCCGCACATGCCGTAAGACAGCTTCTTGTCCGCCCGCGGGCACCGGTCATCATGGCGACGTGGGCGGCGGGCATATTGGGCTCCTGCTCAAGCTCGATCATAGGGGTCATCTGCCCGAAGGCGACCTTGGCCCACTTTGACCAGTCCATCTCGCTACTGTCATCGTCCCAGCCCTTGACTATTGCCTCGAAAAAGTTCTCATTATCCACAGATCCTTCACCGGCTCCGAGATAGATCCCCATCCTGGTCCGGTCGATCCCGTCGGCGGGCTTGTCGGTCTCGACATCGATGCCGGCCTGCGTGCAGGCCTGACGAGCGGCCCCGAGAACAAACTGCGAGCCGCGATTGGCGTATTTATGCCGATCGGGCCGGCCAACGGACCCAGTCAGGTCGTACCCCTTGACCTCGGCGCCGAACTGCGAAGGAAACGTAGAGGCATCGAACACGGTAGTAGCAGCCATACCGTTTTTGCCGCTGAGCATACCGGCCCAGACGGTCTCAACGTCATGGCCCATCGGACAGACCAGGCCCATGCCTGTTATTACAACTTTGTTGGCGTTCATAATGCTACCTTAGCTTTGGAATCCCGAATTTCCAATGTCGAATCTCGAAGTCTTCAGCGTGGGCTAAAGCCCACCCTGCCAAATTCAAATTTTAAACCCGTTTAAGAACCACGGCCGCTGTTTGACCTCCGAAGGTGTAGCTGGAGCATAGTATGTAGTTGAAATCCTTCTCGATCGGTTCCGTTATTATATTAAGTTCGCATCCTTCGGCTTTATTATTGCAATTTTTCCCCATGCCTGTTTTGCCCTCGGCAATTGCTTTTGCCGCTGTGACGACGTCGATCGCCCCGGCTCCTGCGCCGGTGTGGCTTAGCATTCCTTTTGTCGGCCAGACGGGGGCATCCTTCGCTCCAGCCGTTCCTCTGGCCAGGACATTGGCGATGGCTGTGGCCTCTGCGCGGTCGTCGGCGGGTATGCCGGTCCCGTGCGGTATTATCAGGTCAAGCTGTCCGGCATCGATGCCTGCCTCCGCCAGGGCGGCCTCGATGGCGATCTCGATGCCCTTGCCGTCCGGCTCGATGTGGCTGTAGCCGATGTTTACGGCGTTACTCGACGCCGATCCGGCGACCTCGGCATAGATTTTGGCCCCGCGTTCTTGAGCGTGCTCGATGGTCTCCAGAACAACCATCCCTCCCCCTTCGCCAAAGACCGAACCTTTGGCCTCGGCGTCGAATGGTCGGCAGGCGCCGTCAGGATCGTCGTTATTTTCGCTCGTGGATCGCCCCAGGATGCACTGCCTTAGCATAAGAAGAGGGTTGACCTTGGCCTCACAACCGCCGGCTAATGCAAGGTCGGCATTGCCTCGCTGGATAATCTCGACGGCCTCGCCGATAGCGATCTGGCCGCCGGCCTCGCCGCAGGTAATGCTGTTGCTGGGGCCCTGGATGTCATGAATTATTCCGATGTGGCAGGCCAACATATTGGGCAGGTACTTGAGCAGCCAGAGCGGGGTGACCGCCTCGATACCGGCGGTGCCGAACTTGCGAAGATCGAATTTGCCGTCGGTTACACTTTTTATGATCGCAGGCGAAAGCTCCTCGATATTGCAGCATATTACACCGGCTCCGACGTTGATCGCCATCCGTGGGGGATCGAAATTGATATTCGCCGGATCGGTAGCCTTTGTAATGATCCCGGCGTCGGCAATGGCTTCTTCGGCTGCGACGATGGCTAATTGAATATCCCGGCACATCAGCTTCGTTGCCTTGCGATGGCTCTTAGGGACATGTTTGCGAATCTTAAAGGCGGCCACTTCGCCTGCAAGCCTGCACGTAAAACCGACCGGATCGAACGCCTGGATCGTGGCGATGCCGCACTTGCCGCCGCACAGGCCCTCCCACAGGCCCGAAACATTCAAACCGAGGGGGCTTATCGCTCCAATGCCCGTGATAACTACCCTGCCTGTGTTCATCACTGAGACTCCGCGGCTGCCTGTTGACGGGCAATATCGGCGATCAGCGACCGGAATATATCGGTGAAAACAAAATTTTCCTCGGGGAACTCCTTGCCGGCAAGGTTCTGGTCGATATGGCTGAACATCAGGCTGATCTCGGCTATGAGCGTATCGCCACGCATGATCCTGCCCGAAGTGCCAGCCGCTTCCGGCGCGATCGAGTCGATCTGCGCGTGCAGCATAAGAGTGTCGCCGGGACGGACATAGTGGTAGAAGACGGCCTTATTGATCTTTGCGAGGATCACCTTCTCCTCGAAGTTGCGAGCCTCGCCGACGAGTATCCCAGCCGTCTGGGCCATGCCCTCGATCATCAGGCACTCCGGCATGACGCAAAAACCCGGAAAGTGGTCGTGCAGATGCTCTTCAGCGAGGCTGACGTTCTTAAGGGCTACAGCTCTCTTGCCGCTTTCGAACTCAACAAACTTATCGATCCAGATCCAACGCACTGGTTACCTTTATTCTTTGACAATTTTTTTGCTGTCATCTTCGACGCCCGATGTGCCGAGGGTATTGTGCCGCAATTATGCGGCTGCGAGCTTGCCCTCGACGAAATTAACTATCGACTTTACCGTAAAAAGATCGCCAAGACGGTTGATGTCGGGGTCTTCCTGGAAAGACGCAAAATCGGTATGCGGCATTTTCGCCTTGAATTCCGCGAGACCGGTTTCGGTTATTTTGCCGTTGCTGACGTAATCGGGGTTATTCAGCAGGCTGTCAGCGGGGAAGAGTTCCTCGCGAGGGACCTTGATCCCGAAAGCCTTTTCAAGCCGGAACACGATATCAAGAAAATCTATACTCTCGGCCCCAAGATCGCCCATCAACGTGGCGCCTTCGGTTACTTCATCGTCGTCGAGCCCAAGGGCGTCAACTAAAACTTCCTGTACTTCTCCAAAAATCTCTTCGTGACTCATTGCCATAATCCAGCGCCTCCGCTTTCTAAATAAGCAGCAAACATCAATTCCATTTATGATCAAGAATCCGCACAGAGCGGATCCAACGCTAACAATCATCCGGCCCGGCCCGCAGTCGCAACGACCCGGAACCGAAACCGGTCCAATCTAAAATCCCTAACCGTTATAAAGCAGCTTCCACCGCTGTTTCATATTCTCGACGACCTCGGCATCGATGGAGGCCATCTTGGCATCCTCATCGGCAAGGTTAAAGTGCCTAAGGCCGAACCGGGCCTGGACAATAGCCTCGTCGCCGCAAAAACCGGCTCCTGAGAAGCTGCTGACATTCTCTTCGATCGTCCGGGCGGTTACACGATATTCGATCTGCATCCCGGGCGCCGCGAAGCTCTTATATTTTACATTTCTTGCCTGTTCAAGCAAGACCATACTGTGAGCAAAATTCTCGCTCTCGCGCACCAGCCACGAAGCCGTCTCGATCAGGCCCTCGAGCAGCAAAACGCCCGGCAGGACCGGAAAAATGGGAAAATGGTCGCCTAAGTACTCCTCAGCCAGAGAAACGCTCTTAATGGCGGAAATTTCCTTGCCGCTGTCGAGCGAGACCACTTTATCAATCAAAATAAATCGCATAAAAACGCCAATATCCGCAATATTACAGTAAAAACGTTGTTTCCAGGCTGAAAACCGCGCCTGCGATCCGCCTGGACCGATGGGACAACTAAGCTGTTTCCGCGATTTTACGGATTTGCCCGGTTTTTTCCAGCTTTTTCTGAGATGAGGGCGAAAATAACACAAAAAAAGCATTGCCGACTTGGCTTGTCTGTATATATGCTTATCGTGGTCTTTGACAATGCCTGTCGACAGGCTTATAGTCGAATAAGTGATTTTGCAATGCGTTGGCAGTGCAAATGTCAGCGATTAATGTTGTTGTAGACTTAAAAAGGAGGCTGCTATGGACCGCCGGGATTTTTCGAAATGTGGTTTAATGTTGGGTGCGGGTGTTCTTTCGGGCAGTCAAAAGGGAGCCGCTGCGGCTGGGGGGCGGTCGGGGCGGACCGGGAATTATTATGAGGAGCCGCCGAAGAAACTGCCGGTCAGGCAATTCGATGTCGTGGTCGCCGGTGCGGGTACCGGAGGTGTTGTCGCTGCCTTAGCTGCGGCGCGGCAGGGTGCAAAGACGATATTGATCGAGCGCAAAGGCTATCCCGGCGGAACGGTAACCGAAGGCGGCACCGCGCTTCACAGCTTTTATAACCTGTGGAAGGCGTTTCCCGGAGTGAAGAAACGCCAGGTGGTAAGGGGTATCCCCCAGCAGATCATCGATCGGCTCCTGAAGGTTGGCGCCTGTTCGGGCCATGCCGAGATGAGTAAGGGCTACGATTACGATTCCGTCTGCACCGCCATCGATACCGAGATGTACAAGCTGGTCACTTTCGAGATGCTTCACGAGGCCGGTGTCTATGTCTGTGTCAATACGCTTTTGGCCGGCGCGATTGTGGACGGGACGCGGATAAAGGGTGTCATCACCGAGAGCCGTTCCGGCAGAGAGGCGATCTATGCCAAGTCGTTTGTCGATTGCACGGCTTATGGCGACCTTGCCGCCTTCGCGGGCGCTTCTTATAACGAGCCGAACGATTACTCGGTCTGTAACAGTATCGGTGTCGGCAATGTCGATCTGGAAAAGCTGCACGAATTTCTCGAATCGCATGACGCGGTCAGCCAGTACTGTGAGGGAATCCGCAGCGGCGAGGAAGGAAAGATCGTGCGGATACAGGGTAGAAGCTCCAGGCTGCCGGACGGATTCAGACAGGGCATGAGCGATATCGGGATGTCTATGGTGACCACGACGGTTCATGACAATTACATGATGTTCGTCAAGCTCAATCTCAAGCTGCTTGTCAGCCCGACCAGCAGAGACGAAGTGGCAAGGGGCGAACTCGAGCTGCGCAGGCGGCAGGCGAAGGCGATAGGGCTCTTCAGGGAATATGTGCCCGGCTGTGAAAAGGCGTTTATCGCCAGGACCAGCCCGATGCTCAATATCCGCCGCGGCCGGCAGATCATCTGCGACTATGACATTTCGCACGAAGATGTCATCGAGGGCAGGCATTTCGACGATGACGTTTTTGCGTACGGTTTTCACGATTCGGCCCCCAAACTTCAGGTCAAAGGCGGCGGCACATACGGCATCCCCTACCGTGCCCTCCTCCCAGCCGGAGTAGAGAACCTTTTCGTTGCCGGGATGATGATAACCTCCGACCGCCGGGCCCACATGTCGACGAGAAATACGGTGAGCTGCATGGGCCAAGGCCAGGCAACGGGTACGGCTGCGGCACTTTGTTCGCGGAAAAAGTGTGGATCGCGCGACCTTAAATATGCCGACCTGAGAAGGACGCTTAAAAAAGACGATGTGTACTTTGAGGGTTAGATGTGTATTTCGAAGGTTAAAGCCCTCCAGCCCGCCTGAAAGGGGCCTCGGCGAAAAACTCGAGGATTACCGGTTTGAAATCGCAGGCGACCTGCTCTTCGGGGAGGTTGCGAACCTCGTCCTCTGTGAACCATCTGAGCCGCTGGCCCTCGGTCAGGGCAGTCTTGTCGATATCAATATCAGCTCTCTCCCAGTAGGTATACTCCCTCCGCCCCCGCATTTCGCAGGCCTTAAAGAGCTGAAAATCCCCGATGTCCCGGGCGATCTCCTCTTTCATCTCACGAACAATGCACTCCTCGGGCGTCTCGCCATCCTCGACATGTCCGCCTAAAATGTCCCAGCAGTTCGGATAAGGAATACCGGATTTGTCGTCCCGCAAAAACAAAAGCACCCGCTCGCAACGGTCAACAAACAAAATACTCGTACCCTCACGCATCCTGGCTCCTGCAAAACCTACGGCTGGCCCTTCGTTCTGAACGTCTCTTTTGTTTTTTTGGATGGTATCGAGACTGTATATGTTTTGCCGGATGGGTTGACCGATAGTTTGATGATCTCCGCCTGGCAGTTCTGGTCGAGGTTGGCGATCCGTTTTGGGTCCGTATTGCCCTTGGGGCCGGCGTTTATGTTGCGGTGGACCTGGTAGATCGCCTTGATGGAGCGGGTCTCGCTGAGCGTGCGGAAGGTTTCCGGCTGGCATCCTTTTTTGTGGCCGTTATTCATCACCGCCACGCGAGGGCGAATACTACGGATCAGCACGGGATTGTTGCTGCGGTCCAGGCCGTGATGATTGACCTGGAAGACGTCGACCGCCCCGACAAGGTTATCCGGACAGACCAGCCGCTTCTCAAGGTTCCATGTCAGGTCAGCGGCATCGAGGAACTTAAACGGGCCGAAACTTAACAGCAGCACAATACTGTTGGCATTCTGCGACGTATCAGTATCCTTATCCTTGTGGGCGGAGCATTGCGGATTGGCCCTCGTTTGCTTGGCGCTAGCTTTGACAAACTCCTTTGCCGCTGTCAGACATCGAAGATCAAGAGGCTCCGACCCGGGCGCATGCTTAAGCGGGATGCTATCGCCGGGCCCAAGGACCTTTCGCCTGCCCTTAGCTGCCTTGAGATAAGGGGCGAGCCGATCCATAAGGGCATCGTCATCCTCAGGCAGCCCCGGATCGTATATAGTCCCAATGTCGATCTGCTTTGCTATATCAGCCGTCCCGCCATAATGGTCGATATCGAAATGCGTGACAACAAGGTGATCGATCTGCTCTAAGCCGGCCTTATTCTTAACCGTATCAAGGATCCGCCCCGGATCCCGCTCGCCCGGCATACCGGTATCGATAAGCACAGATTCGCCGGCAGGAGTAACAATAAGCGTAGCAGCCCCGCCCTCGACATCAGTCCAGTAAACATCCAGACACCCGTCACCCGAACCAGCCATGGCAAAAGCACAAGCCCAAAAACAAACTAAAAAAACCAAACTCACTGATCTCATCGCAGTCATTCGTTCACTCCCAAAATATTACTTGTCAATCATAGCACACTTCTTTGGTGGCCAAACGAAAAATGGTCTACTGTAGTTACTTGATAGTCAGGCCATGCTCTTTTCTTATATCATTGTTGGTTTTAATCAATTCTATTAGCTCTTCATTAGTAACGGACCTGACTCTTGGATCATTACCGTTAAAGAGAACACTGAGGTATCTTGCATTATTTCCCAACTCTTTATTGGATGGAAAAACATGATTGCCCGGCTTTTCATATGCCAGAATTATGTCATTCGGATCATCTGCTTTGATGCCACTGCCTATGTATGCATATGAGCAAGCATGCTTGTTATCATATGTGCAGACCAACATTTCTTTTAATCTTTCCTGTCTTGTTCTATATTCTACACCAAGACCATTCTTTGGGACGCCAAAGACACCCTTTGCAGAAACAACGCTTTCGTCTGATAAAAGTGTATTGAAATCAATTGGTGAATTTCCATCATGTGTACTTCTATAAACTTCAATCAACTGCCCAATTCCTTCCAATTGCGTCCTACACGCCTGGGCCGAAAGAAGAAAGTAGCTGACTTCAAATCTTTTATTTACTACACGATAAAACGCATAACCAAAAAAGATAAGGACCAATACCAACAATCCTACCGAAGCATATAAGATCTTTTTGAGCATAGTTCTATTTCCACTATGAATCTTAAGTATAACTCACAGGCCATACGAGGATAACTTGGTTCCCGTGCGGTTTAGTTTTGCTTATTCTTACACATCACAAATAACAACTGCTTCGCGCAGGCTATCTAACGGATCACCGGTCGGAATGAATTCCTGACCTACGTAGCCTTTGTAGCCCGTCTCGACGATTGCCTGCATTATTGGTTTGTAGTTTATTTCTTGTGTGTCTCCGATCTCTCCTCTGCCGGGGTTGCCTGCGACGTGGTAATGGCCGATGTAATCTTTGTACTGTCGCAATCGCCTGATGACATCTCCATCCATAATTTCCACGTGGTAAATATCGAACAGCAGCGTCATCCTTGGCGAGCCGACCTTTTTTACGATCTCCATGCAGTATTCGGTGTGGTCGCCCTGGTAGCCGGGGTGGCCCTGCATCTCGACGGTTACGCGGCTGTTGAGTATCTCCAGGCAGAGGTTGACTTTCTTTTTCTCGGCGTAGCGGATGATCTTTTTATAGCCCTTGACGCAATTTTTGATCCCGTCGTCAGGTGAGATATCCCCGGCGTACCCGGTAAAAGTAATTATGCTCGGGAAACCGGCATCGGCGCACTCGTCGATCGACTGTCGTATCTTGCCGATACACATATCGTGATGCTTGGGGTTATTCATGCCCTCATCGAACCAGTGGCTGCCGTGCAGGGCGCAGATAAGGCCGTACTTTTTCAGCATCGGCCAGTCCTTAACCTCGGCTAGTTCGATACTCTTACAGCCCAACTGGTTGGCGATCTGGCAGGTCTTTTCGATATCCCAGTGGTTCTGGAAGCACCACCAGGCGATCGACTGATTTATCCGCCCCCGGGTAGCCATCTGCTTGGCTGACGGGGTCGTCGCGCAGGAAGAAACTGCAAGCCCCGCAGCCCCAGCCGCAGCCATTCCAAGAACACTACGCCGGTTGATCCGGGTTTTCGCACGGTCATTTGCCTGAGATTTATCGCTCATTTCGGTCTCCTTTTAGTTAGACGGGGTCTCAATAATGATGTAGTCCTGAATCCGGTGAAATAATAAGTTTCGCTCGCACGTATCCTATCATAACCGAAGGCCCGCTGGCAGGCAATTGCGAATTCGCCCGGTTTTCCGGCTTTAAGGCCGTTTAACATCTCATGTCGCAATAAGTGCTTGATACCTGACAGCCGATTACGATACAATGCGGTGATGTTATTCAATGGAAAGGACGGGATGTTGGCAATGAGCGGAAAAACGGATCGACGGGATTTTCTTAAGATCGCCGCAGCGGCGGCTGGGGTGGGTATTGCCCCTCTCTCTGCCAGCGGCAAACAATCCAGGGTTCGGCCCTGGCGAATGAAGCTGTCTACGTCGTCGATCCATTTCGATAAGCTGCCCATCGAGCAGGCCTGCAAGCGGATCGCGGACCTGGGCTTTAAGGGGATCGATATCTGGTCCGCTCATGCCGGGTGCCCGCACCTTGACGATGTGGCCGACCGGCTCGGAGCCGATGGCCTGAAAGCGGTGCTGGCCAAATACAAGCTGAAGCTCTTCGCCTTCTCCGTCTACAAGGGCGGATACGAACGCTATGCGGAGCTATTAGGCAGATCCGGAGGCGGGACAGCCGTCCAGGGCTCTACGAAGGGCGACCCGGACGCGAGCCTTACCGCCAATATGCGCAACTTTATCGAGGGATTAAAGCCGCTCGCCGAGTTGGCTGAGGAGCACGATTCCTATCTCGCTATCGAAAATCACGGCGGGGCACTGCTAAACTCTATCGACTCATTGAAGGCGTTTACGGACATCAACACCTCGCCGCGACTCGGCATCGCCCTTGCGCCGTTTCACCTCCAGCGGCAAAATGCCTCCGTTCCCGATGCCATCCGAATATGCGGAAGGCAGCTCTTTTTCTTCTATGCATGGCAAAACTTCAAGGGCTCCGAGCAGCTTCCGGGAATCGGCCCAACGGATATGACGCCCTGGCTAAAGGCCCTCGCCGAGATTAGATACCGCGGATACATAAACCCATTCATGCACGGCCACGCCGAACCCGAAGTAATGTCAGCCGACCTGGCAAAGGCAAAAGACTACCTGACAGAATGCCACAAAAAACTCCCCACAGCAGACAGGTAGGGGTGTCAATATCGCAATGTTTAACTGGGACTGGTATTCAAGCCACGCAAAGTGTGTCGGGTGGCAGCGCGTTTGCGCAGCAAACCGATGGTCGTATGCACTGTGGAGCCCACCATCGGTTTGGCTTCGCCAAACACGCTGCCACCCTTGCTGCGGAAAGGCTCTATACCTTCCAGGGCGATCTGTAATCGCGGGTCAGCCACTTGTTGTTGCCGGTTCCGCCTGCAAATCGTAGTTTTGCCGGGTCCCACTTGATGGTTTGGTGGTTGTAATATGCCTGATTGAGCAGGTGGCAGCAGATGACTGTCCGCCCGCCGATCTGTTCGTTAGTGATCGGTTTGGTCCGCGCCTTAATACAGTCCATAAAGTCCCACGTATGGTCCGGGCTGTTATAAAGCCGCACCTTCGCATCCTGGAGGTATCCCTTTTCGACCTTCATAAGCTGCGACGCCAACGAAGCACTTCTGTCGCCCTTTACATATTTAGCGATCGTCTTGCCGCCGAGAATAAACTCAAACTGTCCGCGGTTGACCTTCATCTCGCCTTCGCTTCCGAAGAAATGCACCCCGTACCCTCTCTTGTGGATTACCCGGATGCCGCTATCGTATATCAGGGTGCCTCCCTCTGTGGCGTCAGGTTCCTTAGCGGGCCGTATCTCGACGGGGCCGCTGTTATCCATCCCTAATCCCCACTGCGCGATATCGAGATGATGTGCGCCCCAGTCAGTGACCATCCCGCCGCCGAATTCCCTGTAGTTTCTCCAACGCGGAAAGTTGTTGTGCATCCCGCGCGGACTCAGGATCGAATTATAAGCCCGCATCGGCGCGGGCCCGACCCACATATCCCAGTCCAGACCCGGTTCCATCTTCTCAGCGGGCAGATCGCAGGGCACTCCGGGAGGGCCGAAGCTGCACTCGATATGATCGATCTTTCCGATGACGCCGTTACGGACGATCTCGCAGGCAACGCGAAATTCCTTCATCGAACGCTGCATCGAGCCGGTCTGCAAAACACGACCATTGGCGTCGACGGCTTTCATGAGCGTCAGCGCCTCGTGGATATTGTGCGTCAGGGGCTTTTCGCAATAGACATCCTTACCGGCTCGAAGTGCGGCAAGAGTAGGGATCGTATGCCAGTGATCCGGCGTGGCAACAACCACGGCGTCAATATCGTCGCGGGCGATCAACTCCCGGAAATCGATATAGGCGTCACATCCGCCCGAGACGACACCCGGCTGGGATTCGTAGTAACTGTTGACTCGCCGGCGTGCATCTTCTCTGCGGGTGGTATCGACGTCACAAACCGCCAGCACCCTCGTGTCGTGACGTAAGAACGCGTTGAGAAGGCCGCGGCTCTGCTTGCCCATACCGACAAAGCCCATGCCAAGACGGTCGCTGGGTTTGGTTTGGGCCGACCACACGCTGGAAGGCAGTATGAAAGGCCCGGCGGCTGCGATGGATGCTTTCTTGAGAAAAGTTCGACGACTCGTATTCATAATGGTTTCCTTTTGTCACCCCCGGTGCTGTTTGTTAACCCTCGATCCTTACGCTAATCCGCGCTCGTGGTCACCGACCCCTGCGCCGCAGCCACATATTCGTCGGCTAACGTCTCGACAAGCTCGTTAACAGAGACGATCTCATCCACGCGCCAGGTATTCGCTCCCGCAAAGGCAAATCCGTTTTCGAGATCGCCTTTTTTCGCATTCGTCAACGCAAGACCGATGCAATACGGCACATTCTTGAAATCGCAGCTTCTCAGGCACTTCCAACTGCATTTGAAAGTCTCCTTGACTCCTGACGCGATCCGCTTGAGAAACTCACCCTGTATGGCTCTGCCGGGCAGTCCTACGGGGCTGTCAATTATGATTATATCTTCTTTCTTGCAGCTCAAATACGCATCCTTAAATATCTGGGACGCGTCACATTCGTCGGTAGCAACAAACCTGGTCCCCATCT
>DAOVVQ010000278.1 GCA_030637065.1 Planctomycetota bacterium | reverse complement strand
TTGCGATAAAGCAGCTTGGCGATCCGGAGCTAAGCAGCAGTCTGGAGCAATTAGAGGCGATGGGGCAAGCGACCCAGCCGGAGATAGCCAAACGGCAGGCGATCGGCAAGCTCGGCGACCTTGCCGATAAGGTCAAGAAGATGCAGACGGACGTGCAGCTTGATTCGGTACAATTGATGCAGGAGATGCTCAAGCAGCTTCGCGGCTCACCGCAGGCGTTTTCTCAGCAACTAAGCCTTGCCCTTGCCAAGGGCGATTTTTCGCAGGCAGCCGACCTTATGCGGCAGTTTCAAAGGCAGTTGGAGAAGGGGGATATGTCTAAGGAGCAGCAAGAGGCCCTTTCGCGGCAGTTGCAGGATCTTGCCGGTCAGCTCGAACAGTTGGCACAGAAGAGTCGGCAGCTCGAAGATGAGCTTGAAAAACTCGGTCTCGATAAGGACCTGGCCAAGCTGAGCGCCGAGCAGTTGCAAAAGGCACTTGAAAAGCAGGGTTTGCGTGCTGAGGCGATCGAGCAGTTATTGCAGAAGATGGCTGCGTGTCGCTCGGCGGCCAGTCAATGTTCGGCGTTAAGCGGTGCGATGGGGTCGTGCGGCTCGGGCGGCGGTGGGCTCTCGCCGGACGATTTAGCTTCGCTGACGGGTAAGTTTGACGAGATGGACAGTTTTAAGCGGCAGATGGTATTGACGCAGGCGACGCTCGATGAGATCGAGCGTGCGATCGCCTGTCTGGGCGAGGGTATGTGCCAGGGCCTGGAGGGTTGTCAGGGGGCCTTCCGTGAGGGTCTTTCTCAGGGGTCCCGTCCGGGTACGGGTGGTCCGGGTCGCGGTTACGGTCCGCGCGGGCAGGATGAAGACGGGCAGACCTCGACCGGTAAGACCAAAGCCAAGGGCCAGACAAAGGACGGTCCGGTTGTCGCGAGTTGGTACTTTAAGGGCAGCCAGATCAAGGGCCAGGCCCGTCGTGAGTTTTCGGAGGCGGTTTCAGTCGGTCGTGACAGTGCGGCTGAGGCGATAAGCGATAATGAGATCCCGCCTAAATATGCCGAGTCGGTGAAGAATTACTTTGGGCGACTGGAGCAGACGGACCAGGAGTGAAGGATTCGTATTTTTTGAGGTTCTCCTCCATTTGGAAAGCAGGTTGTATGCAAAAGAGAAATTATTCTGTTATTTTGGGTCTTCCGGCACTGATGGTGTTCCTTATTTTTTTGGTGATGCCTTCGTTCCGCGATAACCGTGCCGGCGATACCAGGAAGGTGGTTTTATATTGTTCGGTGGACCAGTCGATCGCCGAGCCGATCATCGCCAGGTTCGAGGATGCTTTTGGGATAAAGGTTTTGGCCCGTTTTGATACCGAGGCCAGCAAGACGGTCGGCTTAGTTCAGCGGATCAGGGCGGAATCGCCCCAGCCGGTTGCCGATGTGTTCTGGTCGAGCGAGGTGTTTCATACGATACGTCTGGCTCGCGAGGGTCTGCTGGCTCCATTTTACGAGTGGCATACTCGTTATTGGCCGCGTGCGTTTCGCGACAGGGATCGCCTGTGGTACGGTTTTGCCCTGCGTGTCCGGGTTATCGCTTATAACAGCGACCGTGTCAGTGCTGACGAGGCCCCGCGTTCGTTGGAGGACCTGCTGGATGCGAAGTGGAAGGGCCGGCTGGTAATGGCCCGTCCTGAATTCGGCACGACCGGCGGCGATGTGGCAAGCTGGTTCGTTCATTACGGCAAGGACAGGGCCGAGGAGATATTGCGTTCGCTCAAGGCCAATGATATCCGGCTGGTCGACGGCAACAGCACCGCGGTGAGAATGGTTGCCACGGGCCAGGCGGACGTTTGCATGACGGATACTGACGATGTTTTTGCGGCGAAGCGAAATGGCTGGCCGGTCGAGATGAACCGGCTGGACCAGGGTGGCGATGGGGCGCTCGCGATCCCCAACACGGCTGCCATTATCAACGGCGCTCCCCATTCCAGCGAGGCTTCGGTGCTGATGAATTTTCTTCTCAGTGCCGGGCTTGAGGAGATGCTGGTGAAAAGTGATTCTCACAATTATCCCATACACCCCTCTGTCATCAGGAAATCCATATCATACGAAGTCGGCAAGACGCTGGCGATCGGTTACGAGGATGTTGCGGACAACCTTTCGGTCGCGATCGCAACTGCCGCGGAGATTCTTCATTGAGCCGTGAAAGGCTTTTAATGCCGATACTGGCGGCGGTATCCGTTACCTGCTGGGCAGTGGTAATCCTGGTGCCGCTGGCGGTCCTGTTTGCCGAGGCGATATCTCCCGTAGCCGGTCAGTCTCCGGACATCGGCATCCTGAACGTAACGGTTCGTTCTTTTTTGTTAGCCGGCGTCGTTGCCTGTGCGGCTGTTGTCTTAGGTTATACGCCCGGTCGATTGTTGGGGTCGCAGCGGATTCGTCAGGATATGGTTTTGTTACTAACGCTGATGCCGCTGGTTTTGCCGCGGTACGTGCTCTATTACGCGTGGTCTCTGCTGCTTAGCCCGACGACGAGTCTTGGCGCTTATCTTGGCCATAACCCCGAGGTTGCGCGGTTTATAGGCGGTTTTAGCGCGTCGATGGTATTGGTTCTGTGGTTTTGGCCTTTGGCTGCGCTGGTGCTCAGTCACCGGTGGCGGAGTATCGATCGCCGGGTGCTGGATAGCGCCTCTGTCGATGCGGGTCCGTGGGGGGTGTTTCGATATGTAACTTTGCCGCTGCTTGGCGGTAGTATTTTGTTAGCGTTTGGTGTTTGTTTTGTTATGGCGCTGTCCGATTTCAGCACGTTTCACCTTGCCGGTATCGAAACGATCGGTACGCAGTTGGCGGTTTTGTATGAGTTGACCGGTTCGCAGGGTGCTGTTGCCCGGGCGGGTTTGCCGGTGATGATCGTCGCGGCGTCTCTTGCGGTTGTGTTAAGTGCAAGGGTGCGGGTATGGTATGCGACGGGTCCTTTTCCCGGCGGCGGATCAAAGTCGGGGCGGTGGCGGTGGTCGGTTCTGTTTGCACTGGTGACGATCTCTTTGATCATCCCGGTGATACTGCTGATCGGCAATATGACCGGCGTTGGGCCTTTTTTGCAATTCTTCAGATTGCACACCGATGAGTTGGCCTGGTCGCTTGTCACGGCGGTAGCGGCGGCGACGATGACATACCTGATAGCTTCGGCGGTTTTCTTTGCCGGTGCTTTGCCGCGATGGGGCCGATCGGTCGCGATGGTCGTCAGTATAACGATTTTTCTGGCGATGCTCGTCCCGGCGTCTTTGATCGGGACATCCATGCTGAGAGTTTTGGCTCTCTGCCGGTTCCCGGTTGCGTTTCGCCAGGGTTGGTACCTCGTCTCAGCCGGTCAGGCTGCACGATTCAGCGGTGTTACGCTTATTATCCTGCTATTGATCCGCACATCGCAGCAGCACAGGCTCGCTGAGGCGGCATCGCTCGACGGGGCGACGGCATGGTCGACGTGGCGGCATATATATCTGCCGGGAAGCTGGCCGGTCTTTGCGGGGGCTTTTCTGCTGATACTGATGTTCAGTATTACCGAGCTGTCGGCGACAATGGTGCTGCTGCCAGCCGGGCTGCCCAACTTTGCCCAGCGGCTGCTGAACCAGATGCATTATGCCCGCGACCAGCAGGTGATCGCCTCGTGCCTTGTGCTGATCGGGCTGTTTGTGGTTTTAACGGCGGTGCTGGTAATGCTGCTTCGCCGGTCGAGGGTGCCGCGATATGCCCTGATGATGCTCGTTTGCGCGGGGCTTTTTTCCGCAGCGGGGTGCGAGGTTAAGTCCGCTTCGGATGGCGGTCCCGAGGTGCTCTACTCTTTCGGAGTGACGGGGGGCGGGCAGGTCCAGTTTATTTACCCGCGTGCGATCGATATGGCTGGGGACGGTACGTTTTTTGTCGTCGATAAGACCGGCAGGGTCCAGCATCTGACGGAGGATGGGCGGTTCCTTGACGATTTTCGAATGCCGGCTGTGGAGGTGGGCAAGCCTACGGGTATAAGCATCTCCGCCGGCGGAAATCTCTACGTAGCGGACACGCATTACCATCGCGTTGCGGTTCTCTCTCCCGATGGGCGGCTCGTAAGCGAGTTCGGGCGGTTCGGCGAGGAGGAAGGTTGTTTTATTTATCCGACCGATGTTGCCTTTTCGGGAGACGGCAGGATATTTGTAAGCGAATACGGCGGCAATGACCGCATCAGCGTCTTTAGCGAGGCGGGCGAATTTTTGTATTGTTTCGGCAGTTGCGGCGACGGGCCCGGGCAACTGTCCCGCCCGTCGGCTGTGTGTGCGGATCAGGAGCGAAAGCGGCTTTATGTCGCCGATGCCTGCAATCATCGCATCGCGGTTTACGATTTCGACGGCACGCTGCTAAAGTATATTGGCTCGGCGGGCACGGAGGCGGGGATGCTTCGGTATCCTTACGATCTGGATCTGGCGCCGGATGGGACGTTGGTTGTCTGCGAATACGGCAACAACCGCGTGCAACTGTTCAGTCCCGAGGGCGTCAGTGTTGGAATTTACGGCTCGGCGGGTCGGCAGTTGGGGCAATTGGCTTATCCGTGGGGGCTGGTTATTGACGCTCGCGGTCGCAGCTTCATCGTCGACGCCGGAAATGATCGCATTCAGGTATGGCAATTATAATGACCGATTACAGCTATTATTTTGTTCAGCCCTGGTGGCTTTTGGGGCTATTGCTGGTCGTGCCGATAATCTGGCTGGCCTGTCGTAATCTTGCTGCGCTGAGCCGGACGCGGAGGACCCTTGCTACGGTATTGCGCTGTCTGGTGATAATTGTGCTGATCGCACTGCTTGCCCGGCTGACGCGCTCGCAGAAGAACGAACAGCTTACGGTGATCGCGGTGATCGATCGCAGCCGGTCGATCCCGGCTCAGCTTCAACAGGATGCCTTAGACTATCTTGCTGTGGCCCTCGCCGATAAGGTCCCAGCCGATCAGTTTGCGGTCGTCGACATTTCCGAGATAGCGAGCATCTCGAAGCTGCCCTCCGGCGATACGGAGATCCGCCAGCGAAATACGACGCTTACCGGCGAGCAGAGCAGGCTTGCACAGGGGGTC
>DAOVVQ010000353.1 GCA_030637065.1 Planctomycetota bacterium | reverse complement strand
TCCCCAGCCTCGATCGCCGCCCTCAGACCCGCGATCCCCGCACCTATCACAAGGCAGTCGGTAAAAAGCTGCTGCGTCGAAGCGGTATTGATACCAACGAGATAACGCCTGTATTCGGACTGTTTCAAAGCTACATGTACTCCGTCAAGAAAGTCTCTTAATTGCTGCTGATGCCATTGTAACCGCTATTCACAATCCTGGACAGCCCAAAACCTGCTCACTGGCAAAGCCCCACCCAGTCGCACTCGCCCAATGCCTCAGCGGTCATTTCCCCCAATTGGCCACGCTCTACGCAGGATTCCTCGTCAAACGACAGGATCGTAAGGACGTCGACCTGGCCCCATTCGGCGATTATCCCCGGGGCCGTCTCCTCGGCAAGCCCGGCGGTTGCAAGGTCATATCCGCTGATCACCACGCCAGCGACCCTGAGCCCTGCGGCCCGGATCGAATCTATACTGAGCAGCGTGTGGTTGATAGTCCCAAGCCCGGGCCGGCTGACTAACACCACCGGCAACCCAAACTCCGCCGCCATCGCGCCAACGTCAACGCCCCGCGATATCGGGACCCGCATACCACCGATCCCCTCGACGATCACGAAATCGCTCTCTTTGCAAATACACCGATACGAAACAGCTATTTGCTCGAAGTCAACCGCGCACCGCTCGACCCCCTCACAGAGAACCGGTGCAGCCGGCGTAATAAAAGTTACCGGGTTAATCACCGAAAGCGGAAGATCGCAGTTGCTGCAATGCGCCAAAAACTCGGCATCGTCGCTGACCAGACCCTCACGCTCCTTCCTGCACCCGCTGGCGACTGGCTTAAAAACACCAACCCTGTGCCCGGCCTCCGAGAGCACACGGGCTATCCCGCCGGCAACCAACGTCTTACCAACACCCGTATCGGTCCCCGTAATAAACAACCCCTTAGCCTTTGGCAAATCCATCATGGTCAATTCCAAGCACCTCTCTAACGACATCGTCACTCAAACTAGCGCGTAGGATGGGTAACTTGTTACCCATGCGGTTTCTTACGACCTCTGTTACCTTTGCACCTTAATACTCCGTACGATCTTCGGCAGGTCCTCTTTAATTGAATCACCGACAATCTTCAACAAATCCCTCAATGTATCCGTATCGACCGCCACCGGCGGCATCACCACGATAACATCGCCCAAAGGCCGCATCATCGCCCCTCTCTTGCGCATGGCCGAACACAGCTTCGCCCCGACCGCCTCCTCGTATGCAAATGACTCCTTCGTAGCCTTATCCATGACGATCTCGATCGCGCCCATCATACCACACTGCCGAACATCGCCGACAAACGGCAGGCCGGCGATCTCGCCAAACGACTCTCGTATGAGCCCAGCCTTTTCAGGCAGCGATTCGATTACCCTGTTCTCTTCAAAGAGCCGCAGCGAAGCGATCGCCGCCGCACACCCTAAGGCGTTGCCGGTATAGGTATGGCCGTGATAAAACGTCTTATGCTCGGCGGCGGTGCCAAGGAACGCGTCAAAGATATCCCGCGTAGTCAACGTCGCCGCTAACGGAAGATAACCGCCCGTAATACCCTTGGCCAGGCACATAATATCCGGCCCAACCTCTTCATGCTCGCAGGCGAACATCTTACTCGTCCTGCCAAATCCCGTCGCCACCTCATCGACGATCAGCAGCACCCCATACTCCCGCGTCAGCGCCCGAACATCCCGCAAAAAACCGGCTGGGTGAACGATGATCCCCGCAGCACCCTGAACAAGCGGCTCGACGATCACCGCAGCAACCTCTCCGCCGAACTCATCGAGCATATCTCTCATCTTCGACAGGCTATACTCGGCACACTGCGCGGCGCCTCCGTCAAACCGGTACGGATGCGGCTCCGGCACAAAAAGCGTCTTAAACAGCAGATACTTGAATATCCCGTGAAATATCTTCATCCCGCCGACGCTCACCGACCCGACCGTATCGCCGTGATAGGCATTCGACAGGGCAACAAACCTCGTCCGCCCCCCCTCGCCGATATTCTGAAAGTACTGATAGGCCATCTTAACGGCGATCTCGACGCTCGTAGACCCGTTGTCGGAGTAGAACACCTTCCCCAGCCCCTCCGGCGTGATCTCCACCAGCCGCTCGGCAAGCTCGATCGACCGCGTCTGCCCCAGGCCAAGCAAAGTGCTGTGAGCGACCTTGCCAAGCTGATCGCAAATCGCCTCATCGATCTCCCTGACCCGATGGCCGTGAACATTGCACCAAAGCGAGCTGACCCCGTCGATATACCGCCGGCCCTGGGTATCGAAGAGATAAAAACCCTCCGCCGAGTCAATAACCGCAGGCTCAGACCCCAGCCAACCAGACATCTGCGTAAAAGGATGCCAAAGGCAATCTTTATCAGTTTCAACCAGTCTCCGCGTCAGATCATTCATAACAAACCATTATCGCCATCGCCAAAGCCCAGTCAATCTGTTTTCACAACAGCACCAGGAACCCTGCAATTCTAATGACCAAAGGCTAAAAATGACTTGGGTGGCAGCGCGTTTGCGCAGCAAACCGATGGGCGTATGCACACCGATGCCCACCATCGGTTTGGCTTCGCCAAACACGCTTCCACCCGCCGATAGGATTTGATTTGCAAAGCCGCGTGCCGCGCACCGAACAAAGACAAACCATATACGTATTGACAAGTAGAGTTTTCTCCGCTCCAGGAAAGGGGGTGCCTATGTAGCCGAGATGTACGGGCGGACGCCCTCTTTCCG
>DAOVVQ010000304.1 GCA_030637065.1 Planctomycetota bacterium | reverse complement strand
GGAAGTGCCGCCCTGGCCATCAGCAAGATACCGTTCCTCGGCCCCATCGGTGCCTGTCGGCTCAGCAGAGCCAGCGGCCAGTTCGTCATCAATCCGACGCACGAACAGCG
This sequence comes from Planctomycetota bacterium, assembly GCA_030637065.1. Taxonomy (GTDB): domain Bacteria; phylum Planctomycetota; class Phycisphaerae; order Sedimentisphaerales; family Anaerohalosphaeraceae; genus DAOVVQ01. The sequence continues at coordinate 4,220 of DAOVVQ010000304.1, read as the reverse complement.
GGCTGACAGCGATTTTAATCTCATACTCGCCGGACGCGCCGATGCGATCAACATGATCGAGGTCGACAGTAAGGAGACACCGGAAGATGTCGTCGCCGATGGTATTGCCGACGCTCATAAGGTCGTCGGTGAGATCTGCGGTATGATCAACGAACTGAAAGACAAATGCGGCGTCGAAAAGGTAATACCCGAAATCGACAGCCCCGATGAGATCGCCGCTGAGATCAGTCGCAATGTCGGCGAAAAACTCGCCCAGGCCTATCAGGTCACAGCCAAAGACCAGCGGTCCGCGGAGACAAAGCTGATTATCGACCAACTCAAGGAAGATTACTGCTCGTCCGTCGACGGCGCCGAGCCAAAGTGTTCGTCCGTCCTGCTGAGGCGTGCCCTTGAGAAGGTTTCAAAAGAGCTTATGCACAATCTGCTCATGTCCGGCAAGAGGCCCGATGGCCGAAGGTTTGACGAGGTTCGCCAGATCAACTGTGAGATTGGCCTGCTTCCGCGCGTTCACGGCTCATCGCTGTTTACGCGGGGCGAAACACAGGCCCTTATCTCGGCTACGCTGGGTACCGGCAGGGATGAGCAGACCGTTGACGGGCTGCTCGAAGAATACGGACAGAAATTCATGCTGCACTACAACTTCCCGCCCTCATCGGTCGGCGAGGTAAGATTTATTCGCGGACCTGGAAGACGGGAGATCGGACACGGGGCACTCGCCGAAAAGGCGCTCGAGCAGCTCAAGCCGCCTCTCGAGGACTTCCCCTACACCATCAAGCTCGTCTCGGATATCACCGAGTCCAACGGTTCAAGCTCGATGGCCTCCATCTGCGGCGGTTCGCTTGCCATGATGGACGCGGGCGTGCCCATTAAGGAGCATATCGCGGGAATCTCCGTTGGTCTGGTAAGCGAGGGCGACAAGTACGAACTCTTAACCGACATCATCGGCGATGAGGACCATTACGGCGAGATGGACTTTAAGGTCGCAGGTACGACAAAAGGCATAACCGCCATCCAGCTCGACATCAAGGCCGAGGGGCTGGCACATCATATCATGGTCGAAGCGCTCCAGCGGGCAAAGACCGCCAGGTTGCAGATCCTCGAGATCATGAACAAGACAATTGCCGAGCCGAAACCCAATCTCAGTGTCTACGCACCCAAGATCATCAGCATCAAGATCGATCCGGAGTACATCGGAAAGATCATCGGGCCGGGCGGCAAGATGATAAAAGGCATCCAGGAGCAAACCGAATCCAAGATCGAGATCGCCGAAGACGGCACTATTTGCATCAGTTGCGTCGGCGGAGAAGGACACCTCGCCGCAAGGGAGATCATCGAGTCGATGACCACGCCGCCCGAGGTCGGAAGGATATACAAAACCGCGAAGGTCGTCTCCGTGAAGGATTTCGGGGCATTCGTCGAACTCAGTCCCGGCGTCGATGGGCTCTGCCATGTCAGCGAACTAAGCAGCGGTTTTGTCAAGAACGTCGAGGACGTGTGTAAGGTCGGCGATATTGTACCCGTGAAGTTATTGCTGATCGACGACCAGGGCAGATTTAAGTTGTCGAGGAAGGCCGCTATGGCCGAACTCGGTCTGACTGAAGATAAAAAGGAAGAATCCGCTGCAAAGTAATCTGCAAGCGTGATATTCCGGATAAGGCGGCTGGCTCCAGGGATAGCGATTTCTCTGGAATAAGCCGGCTGGCCTCGGGAGTAACGGAATTCCCGAGCTAAGTCGGCTGGCAGCAAGTCGGCAGGGATGTTGGCCTGTGTACCGGGAAAACTATGGCGAAGTCAGGATCGTAGGGCCGGCTCGCTGAAATATATTGGGTTAGTTGTAAGGAGGCACTAATGGCAAGAGGCACTGTCAAGTGGTTTGACCCAAAAAAAGGATTTGGATTCGTTGTCAATGAGGAAGGCGAGGATGTTTTCGTCCACTTCACGAGCATTGAAAAAGACGGGTTCAGATGCCTCAGGAACGGACAGATCGTAGAGTACGAGCAATTGGCTCAGGATAAGGGCCTGCACGGAACGAATGTGCAGATCGTCGAAGCGGCACCCAAACAGCCACCGCCTCCGCCCCGCGTCAAACCCAAGGCCAAGGCTCACAAACCCAGCGATCGCAGATCCAGGCCCAGGTCCAGGCCGGGTTCCAGGCCCAGAGTCATCAATGGCAACAGATAAGATTCTGCCACAGCCTGCTTTGGACCGGGATGACCGGTCTGGCAGTCCGTATTGACCGAGGGGGGCGGGTGTTGATTTCTTTTCTGCTTGGTTTCGTTATCGCACTGGTATTGGCCATATTGCCGGCCGCATTATTCTTACGCACCCGCGCAAAACGTCCGTCAGCCGATGAGATTGCCCGGGACAGGCTCGAAGAATTAAGCAGGCTCACCGGCGGGCTCGCACACGAGATCAAGAATCCTCTCTCGACCATAATGGTCAATCTCAAGCTCATCTGCGAAGACCTCGACGCCGCTGGCAGCGACGATGCCGCAAGGCAGCTCAGGAAGATCCGGGTCGTCCAAAAAGAGACCCAGCGACTCCATCAGATACTCGACGATTTTCTGCGATATATCGGCAAGCCGGAGCTGAATCTTGCCCGCTGTGACATAAACCGGCTCATCGGGGAAATGGCGGATTTTTACTCGCCGCAGGCCCAAACCAACGATATCACCATCCGCCGGGGGCTTGCCGACGGGCCGATCTTCTGCGATGTCGACTCGGACTTGCTTAAACAGGTCATATTAAACCTCTTTATTAACGCACAACAGGCGATGCCGGACGGGGGCGAGCTGATCATCAGGACCTCTGCCGACAGCCAAAACGCCTTTATTGAGGTCAGCGATACGGGTCGTGGGATCGCCCCGGATAAGCTCGACAAAGTTTTCCAGGCCTATTACACCTCGAAATCCGATGGGACCGGGCTGGGGCTTTCGACCGCGGCAAAGATCGTAAAGGCCCATAAGGGGACTATTTCCGTCGATTCGCAGATGTCCAGGGGGACGTCATTTACCATTGCCCTGCCGATCGCTTTGTAGTAGAATATGCCGCTTATGGCTCCTGATGGTGTGATTTTAATAGTCGATGACGAGGTCGAACACGCTGACGCTCTCGCTGAGGCGATCCAAAAGCAGTGCGTAGATACCACCGCGGTATATTCCGCCGAAGACGCCCTCGAGGCCATCGAGAATCGCGATATCGACCTTATCATCACCGATCTGAACCTCAAGGCCGACATTAACGGTATCGACATCCTCCAGCGGGCCCGGCAAAAGAACCCCGCCACCGCTGTCATACTCATCACCGCATATGCCACTATCGATACCTGCAAGGAGGCCATCAAGAAAGGGGCTTACGACTACCTGACCAAGCCGATCGATATCGATCAGCTCCGGGATATGGCGGCAAAGGCCCTGCCTGCCAGGAAACCATACACGCCTTCCAGGGACTTCGTTTTCGGCGGGATCGTCAGCAGAAGCGGGCCGATGCAGAGCGTTTTTCACGTGCTTAGCAGGGTCTCGCCTACGAATATAAGTGTTCTCATCGAGGGCGAATCCGGGACGGGCAAGGAGCTTACCGCACGCGCGATACACGAAAACTCTCCGCGAAAGGCAAGGCCGTTCGTTCCTTTAAACTGCGCCGGCCTTACCGAGAGCCTGCTCGAAAGCGAACTCTTCGGCCATGCAAAAGGTGCCTTTACCGGCGCCGCAGCCGATAGAAAAGGGCTCTTCCAGGTCGCGGACAAAGGCACCCTTTTTCTCGACGAGATCGGAGATATGCCGCTTGCCATGCAGGCCAAGCTCCTGCGCGTTCTCGAAGACGGGATCGTTACACCGGTAGGCTCCAATAAATCGCTGCTCGTCGACGTCCGCGTCATCAGCGCGACGAACCATGATCTGGCAAGGCTGGTCGAAGAGAAAAAGTTTCGACAAGACCTCTACTTCCGCATCAAGGGAGTAAGCATTACAATTCCGCCGCTGCGGAGCCGACCGGAAGATATACCAGAACTGTTCGGATTCTTCCTGAAAGAAAGCTGTCAGGAACTCGGCATCGAGCTGACGAGGATCACGGAGCCGGCAATGTCAATCCTGACGTCCTACTACTGGCCGGGCAACGTTCGCCAGTTGAGACATGCCATACGAACCATGGCAGTAATGTGCGACGGCGACACTATCGACATTACGCACATCCCGCCAGAGATCCACAGCATAAAACGCCTT
>DAOVVQ010000047.1 GCA_030637065.1 Planctomycetota bacterium | reverse complement strand
TTGAATTTCGAGGATTTTCCATACCCTATTAAAGATGTTACCGGCACGATTACGATCACTCCGAATAAGATCGTCATGGAAGACTTAAAGGTTCACGATCTCGTTCTTGGCCCTGAGCTTGGCCAGGCCCTGCCCGATGCCATTGGGGATATCTACCGCAGCGCCGATCCGACCGGGCACATGGACCTGAATTTCGAGCGGGCGGTTTTGTTTGCGGATTCAGCGGGCCAAAAGCAGATGGATTTTACCGGCGAAATGGTTTTCAAGAACTGCACGATTGGCGCTGCGGCTACCCTTAGCGAACTGGATGGAGTGCTTTCCGCCCGGGCACTGTATAAGACCTCCGCCGGACTGGTGCGTGCCGAAGGCGAGATAAGGGCCGATCGCCTGAAAGTAAAAGACAGGGCGATAACAAATTTCTGCACGGATATCATCTATGACCCCAACAGGGCTGTGTTTGAAACCCAGCGGCTTTTTGCGAATTTCTGCGGCGGCAATCTGACCGGTGGTATGCAATTGGACCACGCCTCCGCAGGCAGCATCGGGTACACCCTGCGGGTGGCATTTGACGGAGTGGATGTAAAGGATATTGTCTCGGAAAAACTTATCGGCCAAAAGGGTCAAAAAGGCCTTACCAACGGTTCCGCCGGCGGCACGGTTAATGTCAAGGGATTGTTAGGCAGAAAGGATTCGAGTGTTGGCCGGTTGAATGTAAATGTTCGTGAAATGACGATGGCGAGGCGTTCATTGCTCGGCAAGATCCTTACGGCGTTGCAAATGAACAAACCGACAGACTTTATTTTCAGCGATATGGCCATCGACGCCTATATCAAGGAAAACAAGCTGATTTTCGAACGGGTTTATATGTCCGGGCGAAATACGGTCCTGCTCGGCAGCGGTGAGCTTGACCTGAAAAGCAACAAGGTCAGGCTTGACTTTAAGGCATCCGGCGGAAAAATTACGAATGACCCTTCTTTTCTCGAATCTCTGGCTAAAGGGCTCGGTTCGGCTGTCGTTAAGGTAGAGGTCCGCGGCGATATCGACGATCCCCAAATCGAGACCACCGCACTGCCAGTGCTAAGCACGCCATTTGGGATATTCGGTTCCAATCCGTAAACCGGTTCCCCGAAATGCCCATCCGTAATCACTGTCGTTTCGCAAATATGTGGAAAGCCCAAACATGCTTGTGCCTGCAAAGGCATCACGCCCGTGCCATATTAAAGTTGGGCCGGTATTAGTCGCTATTCTGTCAATGCCGACAGGCTCTTTATGGCGGTGAACTTGACCAGGCCTATCGGTCCGGTCTTATCCTCGTCCAGTTCTCCTATGAGCCCTACCCTGCTGTTAAGATGTCTGGCGATATCCGCCCCAGCCGCGGCATTGGCTGGGATGGCGTAGCAGATGATACGTCCGGCCTCGCTAACGATGAGATATCGTTCCTGTCCCGTTTGAGCGGTATATATCTGCGAGGGCTTGATTCGTCCGGTAACTATAAAATCCTCCGGCTTTGGAAGATTTTCAAGGCGAACGGAGCGTTCTTTTTTGATGCCTTTCCTGGTTTTGGCCAGTTCATCGTCCTGACGCTTTACTTCCTGCCATGACAGATGAGCCAACTCGAACCGGCTTATCCGGTCAAGCTGATACTCGGCATAGAATTTCGCCTTGCCCGCTTCCGGGTTCTTGGCTATCGATTGCAGAGTCTTCTTGATCGCACTGTAATCCTGTTTGCCTATGGGCTTTGCCGATTCAGCAAGAAGCTTCTCGGCCAGTTCCAGGCACTCTTTAACCATTTTGGCCTCAGCCGAGAGTTTCGGCGGCTTGGGCGGCTCTGGCGGTGCTTTCGGTTTTTCCTTGACCGGGGGCTTGGCTGGTTGCGGTTTGACCGACGGCGCCGGTTCCGGCTTCGCCGTTGGTTTTGGTGGCAATTTTAGCGGCTTTGGCGGTGTGATCGGGCCGACGTATTTTAGATATTGCGTGCTCATCCAAAGGTAAGCCCCCGTCGGCGGAGCGATCTTGTAGTAATCGCCGGTTGCTTTCTGACCATCCATCAGTTTTACAAGAGCGCCTTTGTCGAGTTTAACCTGCATCGTAGACGAACGGACGGGAACTTCGTATTCCGAGCCGGCCCAGACCCGAACGGCATCGCCGGAGACCACACCTATGCCGGGATTGACGGTGTCGAGCTTGACAAAATTCATGGATATCCAGGAAAAACTTCCGTCAGGAGGCAATATTCTGGTCCACAGTCCTTCGGGCGAATGGCCGACAACTTTGACTCGTTCCGGGCTGGCCAGCTTGCTGCAGAAATAATAAGCGGTCCCCGGTCCCGATCGCACATATACGCTTGTCCCCACAACTTCGGCGATGTATGGGATCTTAGGGGTAGCCGGATTTACTGTTTTCGCACCGGTCTTGATCACAGGGGCCGATTTATGCTCCTGCCCAAGACAAACGGACGCCAAAATTACCAGAGATACGCTAATAAAAAGGTTTCTGTAAGTTGACATTTTTAACCTCTCAAAACCTGGTTATGAACCGAAATACACCCAAAAAACGATATACCTGCATACACAACAGGTTTTAGCCTATCACTGCCCATCGGGATTGTCAATAATTTTATCAGCTATGACCCGGAATTTTCCAGCCTTTTCAGCTCATCGTCGCACATTTTCAGCTGGCCCGGATCGGTCAGTTTTTCCCGGGCGGCCCTGAGCAAACCGGCTGCCTCGGTCGGCTTATCAAGATATCGGCACAAGAGCACTCCTAACATCAGTTCCACCTGCTCGATGTGCTCATAGTTGCGGTAATGTGCCAGGAATCGCTCGTATGCCTGGGCGGACATGGCCCACTGGCCCATCGACATGAGCTGGTTGGCGATATCCAACTGGTGCTGGCGGGGCAGGACCTGATCCGGGTCGATATTCAACAGATTTTCGTAGAGTTTGGCTGCCTGGGGCAGATTGCGCTGGCTGATAAGCTGGGCGATTTCACCGCGAATCTCCGCGGTCTTCTCTATCTCAGCGTGCTCGGCCTGGGTTCCTTTTTTCCGTTTTACCCGGGTTTGCTGCTGGCTGACTCTGCCGGAAAACGGATCATAGCCATCCGAAACGGCATCGCGGTATCGCCTCCGCCGGTTCCACTGGGTCATCATATAGAGAAGGTCGAAATTTTCTCGTCTGATCAGGCCTCTTATCAGCAGGAAGAGGGTCGCAGCTATTCCGAAAGCGTATCCCGCAAGATGCGCGTCGTAGGCTACTCGCTGGTCGGTACTTGCGATCATATTATCAAACAGGATCATCTTGAGGCCGATGAAATAGTACGCCGGCAGATCGAATGTCCCGAGGAAGAAGAACCAGTACATCACGGTGATCTCTGTTTTGGAGAACAGGACAAGGTATGCGCCGGTTACCGCTGCGACGGCACCGCTGGCGCCCAAAACGGGAGTGCCGCTGAAGAACATGTGCCCTAAACCGCTAAAAACCGCCCCAGCCGCATAAAAACAGAGGTAGCCGAAATTGCCCAGCTTGTCGTTTACGTTGCTGCCGAAGATGAATAAAAAGAACATATTGCCGAAAATGTGAGTCCAGTTGGCGTGCAGAAAGGCGTAAGTGACCAGTTGCCCGTAAGAGAAGCGGTCGGGCTCCTCGGGGGTATTGGGGGTGAGCACGAATTTGTCGGCCCAGGGCCTAAGTGTAGTTTCACCGACCAAACTTCCGTAGACGCGGATCTGCTGGGGGTGATACGTTATCAGGAAGATGAGCGCCGTCACGGCTATCAGGCCGTAGTTCGCGTACGGCGTGCGGCGAGGACTTATACTCGTTCGAATCGGTAGTATCATTGTCGCATTCTAAAGTTTTTAGGATTACATTAGGACCGATCTGTATTGTAATCTCAAGTGTTCACCGCGACAAGTGATAAAAAAACGGGACGTTGGCTCGCCCCCGCAAGCCGACATCCCGTCTGAGCTTCCCTGCCAGGAGTGGAACATGTTATTATTGCCTTACTGCGATCCGCAATCTTCCTTTTTGCGTTCCTAAATAAAGTATACGAATTAAAATAGCTGGGGGCAAATCGGCAAAAAAGACTTTATTTTGTCGCCCTTCGGGGCTATTTTGGGAGTTTACCCGGCAAAAGGAGATCGAAATGGACCAAACAGTGCTTAAAATGCGGCTTAGTGCCGTCCGGCGGAAGATGCGGAGTAAGGGCCTCGACTGCCTTATCGTCACCGCTGTGGAGAATGTTACCTTTACTACCGGCTTTCTGGGCGACGATAGCTGGGCTGTGATCACTCCCCGCAGCGTCATTCTGGTCACCGACAGCCGATACGGCGAGCAGGCCCAAAGCGAATGCGTCGGCTGTCGTATCGTCGAACGGACCGGGCCTATTGAAAAGGCGACCGCTGATATTATCGCCCGGACAAAGTCGGTCAAGGCGATAGGTGCCGAGGATAGCTGTTCGGTTGCCGTTTTTAAGCGGATTCGAAAGAGTGTGCTTCCTCGCCCCAAGGCGGTGGGGGGTATAGTTGAGTCGGTTCGTCAGATGAAGGATCCTTCGGAGGTACGGGCCATCCAAAAGGCCGGACGGATCGCGTGGCAGGCTTTGGATCATACGCTGCGGCGACTGAAAGCCGGTATGACCGAGAGCCAGGCCGCTGGTCTGCTCGATTATCAGATACGAAGATCGGGCTCGCAAAACAGCTTCGATACGATAGTTGCATTCGGGGCGAACGGTTCCCGCAATCACCATCAGCCGGGCGGCAAAAAACTTCGCAAAAACGACACCATTCTTATAGACTTCGGCGCCAAAGTCGACGGCTATTGCAGCGACACAACGCGTAGCTTTGCGTTTGGCAAACCCACACGATTTTTCGAAAAGGTCTACTATGCCGTCCTGGACGCCCAGCAGGCAGCAATAAAGATGGTCCGCCCCGGAGTAGCAATTGCCGAGGTCGACGCCGTCGCGCGGGAGGTAATCTCCAGCCGGGGCCTGCCCGTCTACAAACACGGAACCGGCCACGGCCTCGGCCTGCAAGTCCACGAAGCACCAATATTAGCAAAAAAAGCAAAAGGCAAACTAACAGCCGGCCAGGTAATAACAATAGAGCCAGGAATATACATCCCAGGCAAATTAGGAGTGCGGATAGAGGATGACATCCTGGTAACGCCGACCGGCCACCGAATCCTGACCAAAGACAACCGCTTCAACTTCAGCAAACAAAAAATGCCAGTCATAAAAAGCCGATAGGCAACGTGTGCTTTTAAACCGTGTAAATGGGAAAGGTCAGAAATGAGCAAGTATAAAATAGTTACGAAGGCAACTGTTATTTTGATGTTGTCAGTATTGGCGGCGTTGGTTATACAGGGTTGCAGCAAGGACGAGCCTCAGGATGCCGGCGATGCGACCGAACAGGCAGAAACGCAGAGTGTGGATACTACCGATAAGGAGGCAGAAATGGTAAAGCTGGAAGTTGGCGATAAGGCGCCGGGATTTTCGCTGCTCGATCAGGATGGCCAGGAGGTTTCTCTTGGTGACTTTGCGGGCAAAAAGGTTTTGTTGTATTTCTACCCCCGCGCCGATACGCCCGGCTGTACGAAGCAGGCGTGCAGCGTGCGGGATTCGAACGCGGAGCTGGCGGCCCTCGGCATCGTAGGGGTAGGAATGAGCCCGGATAAGCCCGAGGCGCAGAAGAAGTTCGACGAAAAATACGATCTGGGCTTTAAGCTGCTAAGCGACGCCGACCACAAGATCGCAGAGGCCTACGGCGCATGGGGAGAAAAGAAAAAGGCCGGAAAAACAACCATGTCAATAATCCGCTCCAGTTTCCTGATAGACGAATCAGCCAATCTAACCGGAGTATGGTACAGCGTAAAACCAGACGAAACAGTACCAAACGCCACCGCGGCAGTCAGCCGGTAAACGGCTGTATCGAAAACTGCCATGTGTCACACCATTGTCATTCCCGCGAAGGCGGGAATCCAGCCCGCAGGGTGGCCTTTAGCCCAAGCGGAATAATTTTTTGAATGCAAATTGGAAATATTTTCCGATAGAATATTCTGGCCCCAGACGAGTCTATACTAATAGGCCAACCGGTAATATGAGTCTATACAGTAAGGTCGAATGATGATAACAAAGAGGGATATTGCATTTGCAGGCGTCATAATAGGCTTTGCAATGATGGTCGTCGGCATTATGATAAGTGAAAAAGGGCGAATAGCCAGCGACATCCCCGGCCACTCGACAGTTTACGAGCAGAATGGTCAATACTATTACAGACATGGCAATCCTGCGATCTATCCCCCTGTGGAGGTAACGAAGGAGCAATACGATCTATATGTAACAGCTGAGAGCAAGTCAAGAACTCCTTCTTCCCTTGGACTCTTGTTGGCTATGTCCTCTGGGATATTTATTATTTTTTCATCTTGGTTTTCACTGAGCGGTCGCACCACAACTGAGCAAAGTATAAATTCTTGACATGCTGTAAGGGCAGGTGAAAATTATGCAGTTTAATTTAACCCGACATATATCTGTTCCTCTTAGGCCGGATCAATGTCTGGGCTTTATGGAAGAACAGATTAATACAAATACATCCTTTGATTTTCACTCTTTATGGTTTTTCAGACCTTTTAGCTTTATCCAGGGTTGGAGTGCTCGCAAACACAAGTTCCATATATCGGCTGGGCCTTGGGCCAGGATTTTTGACATAGAAGGATATATTAAACCTAACGGTGACAATTCGACCATCTTCATGAAGATGATGCCTCCTGTCTGGTTCTATTTTCTTTTTGCCTGGGGACCAATGCTGATATTTCTCCAGTTGTATTTTGTAAATAAAGAAGGGATCATTGTGATTGCACTTATGTGGCTTCTTTGGTCCAATTTTGTAGCGATCGCTAATATAAAAATTGCTTTAAGAATTTTTGCCGAATTAGACAAGGTTTTTGAGATTGCAGAAGCAACCCCTGAACCTCCAAGAAAACTCCCCAGCAAATACTATTTCAAAAAAGCCTTACTTTATTTCATTATTGCGACCATATATATTACTACCCTGTTTCTGATGTCCCGAGCCCTATCTTCATAGTGCGGACTTCCGGTCTTCTGGCAAGGTGGGGTGTGGGGTGAGGTTATTAGGATTGACGTTTCCTGCCGGTGTTGTATAATGTCTTTGTTCGCCAGGGGTGGCCTGTTGGTTTTGGGTCTGAGATATACCCTTCGAACCTGATCAGGAAAATCGGCCTCTATGGCTGGTTGACCTGCGTAGGGAAGCGTGGAGTTCATGCATGGCATGTCGGTCGCTTCCCCGTGTTTTTTTGGAGCTTGATATGTCTACTCAGTTGGAAATTGCCCGCAGCGGCCAAATAAGCGAGGTTGCCGCGGCTGTGGCGCGGGTTGAAGGGCTTGAGCCGGAGTTCGTCCGCGACCAGGTCGCCCTCGGGCGGCTGGTGATGCCCGCAAATAAGGTGCATTTAGACCTCAACCTCATCCCAGCCGGGATCGGGCGGGCCACTACCGTCAAGATAAACGCCAACATCGGCGCCAGCAACGTCCGCTCCTCGCTTGACGGCGAGATCGAGAAGATGAAGATCGCCCTGGATGCCGGCGCCGACGCTATTATGGACCTCAGTACCGGCGGGGACCTGGACCGGATAAGGAAGGAGCTTCTTTCGCAGTGCCCCGTTCCTTTCGGCACCGTGCCCATTTACGAGGTCATCGTCGACAGGACCGTCGAGGAGATCGACTGCAAGGCCATTCTGGCCGTCGCCGAAAAGCAGGCCCGCCAGGGTGTCGACTTTTTCACCATTCACGCCGGTCTGTTGATCGAGCATCTGGACCTGGCTGCAAACCGCGTCTGCGGTATCGTCAGCCGCGGCGGAGCGCTGCTGGCCAAGTGGATGATCCATCACGGCAGGCAAAACCCCACATACGAACTGTTCGACGACCTCTGCGACATTATGCGGGAATACGACGTTTGCTTTTCGTTGGGCGACGGGCTAAGGCCCGGCTGTATCGCCGACGCGACGGACGAGGCCCAGCTTGCGGAGCTGAGGACCCTGGGTGAACTGACCCAGCGGGCCCGCGAAAAGGGCTGTCAGGTAATGGTCGAGGGCCCGGGCCATGTGCCGTTCGACCAGATCCAGCATAATATGGAGCTTCAGCAGAAGATATGCGACGACGCTCCCTTCTACGTACTCGGACCACTCGTTACCGACATAGCTCCCGGTTATGACCACATCACCTCGGCGATCGGCGGGACGGCTGCGGCCTATTACGGGGCTTCGTTTTTGTGTTACGTAACCCCGCGCGAGCACTTAGGCCTGCCCGGCGCAGACGATGTTCGCCAAGGCGTTGTTGCTGCAAAGATCGCCGCCCACGCCGCCGATATCGCCCGAGGCCACAAAAATGCCGCTGAAAGGGACAGACGCCTCAGCACCGCACGGGCCAATCTCGATTGGGACTGCCACCTCTCAGAGGCGATCGACCCACAGACCGCCCGCGATATGTACAACGAGGCGTGCCAGCAGAGCCGCATGTCGTCGTCATCGGAGGATACGGATTACTGCACGATGTGCGGCAGAGAGTGGTGCAGCGTAAGGATCAACGCCGAGCTAAAGGACAGCCTGAAGGCAAGGGTTAAGTAGTACCAGCCCCACTTGAATATTGTGTGTGTGACATGTTTGCGCCAACGGTATGTTTCCACTCGCAGCAAGGGTGGCAGCGTGTTTGGCGAAGCCAAACCGATGGTGGGTGCCTGTGTGCAATACGCCCATCGGTTTGCTGCGCAAACACGCTGCCACCCACTTCTGCACCCATTGTCATTCCGAACGTTAATTATCGAATCGCTTCGCGATGCTGTTTAAATAGATCCCTCCGCTTCGGTCGGGATGACGAAGGGGTGCTCTGTTCGGCTGGAATGACAAAATGGACGTGGCGCTTGGTTAAGTGCTGCCTGGCTTTTATGTTTTCATCGAATCGATCTCGATGAAGGCTATCGGCAGAAAGATGAAGACCGGTCCCCACGCCCAAAGCTCGGGTCTGATCTGGTCAAAGAACATTTCCGTCGCGAGTATTTTGCAGATGAATGAGACTATAATGCACGAGAGGGTGACGCCGAAAGAGATCATGATAGCCGACTTCATCGCCTTCGGGTCCCGGCAGACGAGCACGGGCAGCGCCACCATCAGCATTACCATGTTAATGATCGGGTCGGTAACGCGGGAATGTTTCTGGAGGATAAGGTCGGCCTGGTCCTTCATCCTTGTGCCTCTGTGGCGGGCCAGTGCTGATAGCTGCCTGGAACTGAGCAGGGACTTATAACCTTCCTGTTGCCGCATCGGTATCGCGGCAGGCGTGAGATCCGTTTCATAAAAAGCGATCGCTTCGAGCTTCTGCGTCGCCTTATTGTGATCTATTCCGGATATCCTGAGATAAACGCCGCCGGTCAGATCCCATCCGCCCGTTTTTTCGTTATAAGTCGCCTTCTCCGCCTCGATCCTGCCGACAACTTCCCACCTGGTCGGGGCTATTTCGCGGCGGCGGATGATATACGGTTTGATCATGGTCTGGGTTTTTTCCTCGAACCGCTTTGTGCAGATCAGAGACCCCTTGCCGTCGACCATGTACCAGATGTCATAGAGTTCATCTCCCGGTTTGGCGTCCGGAGGTCGAATGAGTCGGTGGGCTAATCGCGGAATGATAATCTCCTGGTCCACTACCAAAAGCCCGGTCAGCAGCATGGCGAGTACAACAATAGGGGCGATGACTCGCTTGAGGCTCACGCCCGAGGCCATCACGGCGATAAGCTCGTTGTTACGCGTCATTTTACCCAGCGAAAAGACCGCGGCAATGACAGTTATCATGCCGGCAAAATCGCGAAAATAAAGCGAGCTTTGAATGCCGTAGTAGATGAAGATATTGCGGATGACCTCCCAAGGGCCCAGGTCGGCCTGCTCTGCGAACTCGCCGAGATTGACGAACAGATCGATGACTACGCAAAGCCCCACCGACACCGCCGCTGCGATGATATAGCCAACGATAAAGTTCCTGGCGACATATCTGTCAAGAATACTCATCCCAACCGGCCTTTATGTTTTTAACAGTTTTCTGTAAATTACAAGTGTCGCCACCGACAATGCCGCCAGCCCGATCCACATCACCATAATGCCGCTCTCCATGGACGTCGCGCGGTTCTTGGTCAGCTCCTTGCCCGTCATTATGCAGACGATCAGTATTCCCGCTGGGATGGAGCTGGCCCCGAAGGCGGTCAGCAGATGCCCTCCGCGGAAGATGACCCCCAGGGCAATGCCCGTAAGTATCAGCGTCAGGCATCCTACACCCAAAACCAGGCGGGAGTGCATCTCGGCATTGATCTCGTTTATCGTACTTTCGATCTTGTGCAGCAGACTGCCGCGCAATCCCTTCAGTTCGCCGGTTGGCGTATCTACCATCGACGGCGCGGCGTCAAGCGTTTCGAGCAGGTCCTGACGACCTATCCGGCGGGCGATAACCTCCGGCAAAGCCAGGTCCTTTACGACATATCTCTGGGCAAACCCCGAAATCCCCTCGTCGATATCCTTCCACCGGGGTTTATCCAGAACCAGTTCCAGCCGGGATTCGAGCGTGGAATCCTGCAGCGTGATAGTTCCGTTGTTGCTGTCATACTGGTACAGGAGTTTTTGTCGGACCCTGTCGATCTCAAGCAATCTTATCGGAGCGGTGAGTTTTACCTGCCAATCGGCCCCTTTGACGATGGTACATTTGCCGGCGCTTATAAATATTGTTTTGTCTTCGCCGATAAGTTCGTAATAACGGTCGTCCGGCTGGTTCATTGCCGTCGAAATGTCCTGAGCCAGCATCTCGGCTGCGAGCTGGGCCCGTGTCCGAAGAGCGAGGTCGTAGACCGGGAAATACTCCATGGGGTCCCTGATTATCTCCTTTATCTGCTCGATCTTCTGGAATTTTATGTTGTCAGCCAGAAGCGAGGGGAACTGGTCGGTCAGAGACATCTTGCCGATGTACACATGGTTGTCATTGTCGATTTGATATGCCTGACTTGCCGCGATGCGCACTTCATTGTAGTTTTTGTTGCTTTCTATAACTATTTTTGCCGCCTTTGCGGTGCTCAGTTTTTCAATGCCGGCATCCTTTGATTCGATGATCACAACCCCTTCGAGCATGTCTTCGTCGGGCAAGGCCCTGTCGGCATAGATGATATACTTGCTTTGCGGTACGGCGTAGTATCCTTTACGCTGAATATTTCTGAACATCGTTTGCTTGGCGTTTGCCTTAATCGCTTTTTCGGCCCGCTGCACAAAGGCGGGGACGACGTGAAAACTGAGGATAAGTGTTGCGATCGAGACTATTATAGCCAGGCACAGGCCGGGGTAAACCAGCGTCATAAGACTGATACCGCTTGCCCGGCACGCATCCAGTTCCCTGTCGCCGGCGAACCTGCCATAGACCATCGATGCGGCAAAAAGAGCGCTCATCGGCAGCACCATTGTCAGGGTAATCGGGATAAAGTACCCCAAGAGATGGATGACCTGGTCGGGCCCTACGCCGTATTTTTGGATAGGGCGCAGCATCGAACCGAGGGTGAACATCAGCGTCAGCGCTATCGTAGCCAGCGTAAACACCTTGAGCAGTTCCCGAAAAATGTATCTGTGTATAGTAAAAACCATCTTATTCGTTCCTTGCCGCTTATTTTCGCGAAAAGCGTGTGTTTTGCAACATAAATCTCATTTGCCGGGCGTTTTGCGGGCGAAAGGCGGATTTGTGTTCAATTATCTGGTTGACCGGAGGGACGCAAGCGCGTAAACTTTTGCCCCATGGCAGGTCGTATCATAGTAAACGCGGATGATTTTGGTCTTTGCGCCGGTGTAAACCGGGCCGTGGAACAGGCCCATACGACCGGTGTGCTTACCAGCGCGACGATAATGGCGGGCGCTTCTGCGGCGGTCGAGGCGGTGGAGATGTCCCGCCGGCTGCCCGGATTGGGGGTTGGTGTGCATCTGAATCTGCTCGAGGGCCCGCCCGTCTCGACGGACCCGAGAGTGCGTGTGCTGTTGGGCGAAAAAGGCGAATTTGCATTCTCAGCTTCAAAACTGGCGATCAGGAGCATATTTAGCGGACGGATCCGCCAGGCCATGGGAATCGAGCTTGCCGCACAGGTTAAGTGGGTAATTGACCGGGGAATTGTGCCGACGCACCTTGATTCGCACAAGCATCTGCATTCGTTTCCCTCGATTTACCCCATTGTCGTCTCTGTGGCCAAACGTTTCGGCATTAAAGCGATCAGATGGCCTTTTGAGCCCGGATTTGTCTGCGATCCCGTCTGGCCGGCCCCCGACAAGGGCGGAAAACGCCGGGCTGGCATCGTCAGGGCCATGGCCAAAATCAACTACGCCCAAAATGACACTTTTGTCAAAAATAACATGTTTCTTGGGCTCGCAAATACTGGTAGAATAGATGCTGGCTTCTGGCGGGCCGTTGCCGCAAGCAAATTCGGCGGTGTTGCCGAGGTGATGACGCATCCGGGCTTTATCGACGGGCTCGACCCAGCCAGGACGCGATTGATCGAAGAACGCCGGGTTGAACTCGATGCAATGTGCAGCGAAGAAACGAAAAAATGCCTCTCCGAGGCGGGAATTGAATTGACACATTATGGAAAAATCTGAGATGCAAACGCCGAACCCAATAGACTGTTCGATCGTTGTTCCGCTCTACAACGAAGCCCAGGTTGTCGAGGAACTGTACAATCGCCTGACCGATGTGATGAAGGAGACGAAGCTCAGCTATGAACTGGTCTTTGTCGACGACGGCAGCAGCGACGATACGCTTGATATTCTCAAGTCGATCACCGACGCCGATGACTGCGTGGTGACGGTCGAACTTCGGCGAAATTTCGGCCAGACTCCGGCACTTGCCGCCGGGTTTGACAATACTCGCGGCGATATCGTTATTTCGATGGACGGCGACCTCCAGCACTTGCCGGAAGAGATACCGGGTTTCATCGACAAACTTAAGGAAGGCTATGACGTGGTAAGCGGCTGGCGTGAAAAACGCGTCGATAACCTGGTGATGCGAAAGATACCGAGCAAGGCGGCAAACTGGCTGGCGTCGAAAGTCAGCGGTGTCGAGATCCACGATTTTGGGACTACGTTTAAGGCCTATCAGCGACATGTCATCGAGGACCTTAAGCTTTACGGCGAGATGCACAGGTTCATACCAGCCCTGCTTTCCGACAGCGGTGTGCGAATCGTCGAGCTTCCGATCAAGAATATTGAAAGGCCCCACGGCACCAGCAACTACGGCATATCCAGAACGTTCAGGGTGGCCTTTGACCTGATAACGCTTAAGTTTCTCTTGGGCTATGCGACCAGACCGCTGCATTTTTTCGGAAAGGCCGCGACGTATTGCTTCGTGTTGGCCTTCGCATTTCTCGCATACGTAATGTTCGACAAGTTATTTTACAATGTCCCCATTCTCGTAGCGCACGGACCGATGGCAATGCTGGCCGGACTGCTGGTGCTTGTCGGCTGCCTTTTCATATCGACCGGTCTCATCGGCGAACTGGTCAGCAGGGTCTACTTCGAGGCGACACAGCGGAAAATATACACCGTACGCAAAATACACTGTAGTGATAAATTGCCAGGATAGATTTAATGGACAAGAAAAAACAACATTGGCTGATGCCTTTAATAGCGGTTGCGATAGCGATTCTGGTCGTCGGGCTCGTCAGGCACTTTCATATAAAGAATTTCAAATGTATCGAGCCCGGCATTCTCTATACGAGCGGCCAGCCTCGCGGCATGGACTACACGCGACTGTTCTACAAGCATAACATCGCAACGTTCGTCAATATTCGCCTTTCCGCCGAGCATCGGGAAGAACACTGGTATAACGAAGAAAAGATATGGATGAACAAGAACAACGTAAATTACATCGAGATCGCAATTGACAGGACCGAGCGGGAAAATACGTTCCCTGACAAGAGCCAACAGCAGCAGTTTCTTGAAATAATGTCGAGTCCGCTGTCATGGCCTGTCCTCGTCCACGGCAGCAGCGGAAGGAAAAGAGTATCGATGATGGCCGCCGTCTGGCTGATAAAGGAACGGTCCTATACCCCCGAAGAGGTCTTTGAGGTGGTCGAACACATTAAAGAAGACGCCGTAACCGACGCCGAAAAAGAATTCATCCGGGCACTGGCCGGCTAAAGCCCCGTCAGTTGGGCGATGTAATGTTTGCTTTGTGAAAGAGTGCTCCGTCGACGACTTTGCCGTCCGTTCGGGCCGCATCCTTCCAGAATTCGGCGATCTCGAACCGGCTGTCTTTTGCCAACTCGTCCATATTCGCGCCGATGGCGATTATCCAACTGTCGCTGTTATATTCTGCGTGAGCTTCTGACATGTCGCCGATTATCGGTACTGTCCTGCCAAAATAATGGATGAATCGCGAAGGCATATAGATATAGGCGACCAGTTTGTCCGATCGCGGAACCGAGGCCTTCACGTCCAGGGCAAACGGTCTGATGCGATTGGTCGAACTGTAAGGGACCAGGAAAACTGCGAACGCTATCATCATAACGATGCAGTATCCGCCGAAAATCGCGATACATCCGGGAACCTTTTTGCCCCTGGCGAATGACACTGCGGCTGTGGCGACCATGATCAACGCCGGAATCGCCAGGAATGCCGTTTCCCGCAGCATCTCGGGCTTAACCGCTACGACATACGCCAGCGAGCCGATCGCCCCTGCGATAACGACGCCGACGTGAACGAGCAGCAGGTTGCGGGCTAACTGTTTCGTATGGGCTTTTTGAATAAAGATCATGTCCTCTAACAGGATGCCGATGAGGATCGCCATGGCCGGCATTGCGGGCAGGATATAATGCATGCGTTTGCCGCCCGACAGCGACATGAACAGCACATCGGCGGCAAACCACAGCCACAGAAAAACCATCACCTTTCGTTTTTCGCCCCATACTTTGTAAAATGGCGCTGCTATAGCCATCGGCACAAAAACCACCCACGGGACCATAAGCTGGAACATCACATAGAAGTAATAATAAAACGGTTTGTCCCCGGCGGCGTGGCTGCCCATGAAGCGGTCGATGAATTCCCGTTTCCAGAAATCGATAAAGCCGGCCTGCGAGTCGCCGCCGGACGCCTGAGCCATCCTCATTCCTAATAATACCGGCCAGGCTAACACTGCCGCCAGAAAGATAATGCCGCCGATCACAGGCAGCATCCGCGGTATCTGTTTCCATTTTTTGAACATGAGCACCCAGAAGAACAGCGGCACCGTTACCAGCGGCAGGGGCGCAGGGCCCTTGGCTAACATAGCCAGGGAAAAGCTGACCCAGAAAATGAGCATGTAAACGACCTGCCTTTTTCGCCGCGTTTCGATCATGGCTGTATAGAAACTCAGGAAGCAAATGGCGACGAAGCACGTCAGCGACATTTCCGGTCTGCCGCTGTGGCCGTAACGGACGAATGAAGTCGATGTCGACCAGATCAGTGCCGCCATCACCGCGGTCCTGAACCCAAGCCACCGGCTGACAAAATACAAAATCGCCGCCGTCGAAAGCATGGCCAGGAGCATACTGGGCAGTTTGCCCGCCAGGTCGTCGACTCCGCCGCGAATCTTGCCGATAGCGGCGGTCATCCAGTAATTAAGCGGCGTCTTTTCGAGTCGCAACTGCCCGTTGCAGGTCGGCACCACCCAGTCGTCGCTTTCGAGCATCTCACGTGCTGTAATGGTCACGTAGCTTTCATGGTCCCCCAACGGCTTGGCCGTGAGCATCCAGCCGCTCGTTATCGCCGAAAGCAGCATCACGCATACGACTACGACCGCTTTGATCGTGGTTGAACTGTCCTTGTTCAAATCGTTCTCTGACATGGCCTTGCCGATTCTATTATGCTTTGATCAGTTTGATTATCTGTTCGAGGTCGTTGGCGACTTCCACCGGCGGGTTGCTGAACGGGCCCTGTTTTTCCTTGTGGTAGTTGACCGTGACATTCGGGTCTTTTAGCGCGTGGCCTGTAAGTACGCACGCCACTTTTTCGCCGGCGGCGATAGTGCCGTCCGCCAGCAGGTGTTTTAGCCCGGCAATCGAAGCCGCCGAAGCGGGCTCACAGCCGAGACCGTGCATCCCCACCTGGGCCTTGGCGTCGACGATCTCCTCGTCGGTTACCGCCAGCACAACGCCATTGCAGATGTCAAGGGCCCGCAGGCACTTTTTCAGGTTGACCGGTCGGGATATCTCGATCGCAGAGGCGCAGGTGTGCGGCGAAAAGTTCCTGGCTGTAAGGTCCGCGTAATAGTCGTCGATTATCGACTGGTCGACGTTGCCGTCGTTCCACCTTAGCTGCTTATCGTTCACCAGGTCCGTCAGCGTGCTTGCGCCGGAGGCATTGATGACAGCAAGCTTCGGAATACGGTCGATCAGCCCTAACTGTTTCAGTTCTAAAAACGCCTTGCCGAACGCGCTGGAGTTGCCAAGGTTGCCGCCCGGCACGACGATCCAGTCCGGCACCTGCCAGCCCAACTGCTCGATGATCCGGAGCATGATCGTCTTTTGCCCTTCGAGCCGGAAGGGGTTGAGGGAATTGACCAGGTATATCCCAAGTCGGCTGCAAACGTCCTGCACCTGCTTCATGCAGTCGTCGAAATCGCCCATGATCTGGATGGTATGCCCGCCGTAGTCCATCGCCTGACTGAGCTTGCCGAACGCAATCCTGCCAGAGCCGATAAACACGGTGCATTTCAGCCCGCAGCTATGGGCATAAAGGGCCATCGACGCCGACGTGTTGCCCGTCGAGGCACATGCACTCGACTTGGCGCCAACCATCATCGCGTGGCTAAATGCCGCGGTCATGCCGTTATCCTTGAACGAGCCGGAGGGGTTGAGCCCTTCGTATTGAAGATAAAGACTCCCATCCGCCATCCCGAGCGCCTTGCCCAGATCGTCATTTTGCTGGAGGATCGTCTGGCCCTCGCCGATGCTGACCTTGCTTTGGTCGGGGCAGAAGTTAAGCAGCTCGCGAAAACGCCACACGCCCGAAAAGTCCAGCCGGTTGTCGCGGCTTGCCCATCGACGGCCAAAACCGGAAAGCGTATCCGGTACGTCAATTTTGTCCCAGTTATAGACCACGTCCAGCAGCTCGCCGCAATCAGGGCACTTAAACAGCGTCTGTCCGCAGTCAAATTCGGCCCCGCAGGCCGGGTTTATGCACTTTTGATAGGCGATATTGTCCTTGTCTGGCATATTTTTGTCTCCTGTATTCTTGCTTTATGCCGCGATTATAAGCATAACGCCCGGTTTTTGGTACAAAAAACCGCCGTGATTTGCAATTTGGGTTCCAGCCTGTCAGAAAAAGCCAAATCGATAGTGGATCGCATCGTGCATTCGCCTCTCGATTGGGTGGCAGCGTGTTTGGCGAAGCCAAACCGATGGTGGGCGCCGGTGCGTATACGCCCATCGGTTTGCTGCGCAAATCCCGATGCATCGGGACCAACCCGGGCATGTAGCTATTTTATCCGAAGGTTGCT